>CAYWVA010000042.1:0-15351 GCA_964461545.1 uncultured Rhizobiaceae bacterium
ACGCAGCGCAAGGCATTGCCGCACGCCTCGCTTTCCCAGCCATCGACGTTGAGAATGCGCATGAAGGCAACAGCGCCGGTCCTGCGCGCCGGCGCCGTGGGCGGTTCGACCACGATAAGCTGCTCAGCGCCGACACCCACTTGCGCGTCGCACACGCGGGTGATCTCCGACCGGGTTGGGCGATAGGGCTCCGTGCGCCCATCGACGATGACGAAGTGATTGCGCAGGCCGTGCATCTTGACGAAGGGGCGCCGCGCCCCGGCAAGGTCGTGCCAGGGACGCGATGGCGTCGGCTGTTGCGGTTTCAGCATGGCTGTGCGGATCATAGGGCAGGGCCTGTAAAATCCAAGGCCTGCGGGTCACATGTGGTGCAACCCTTTAAGGCGATGGTGGCGGTCCCGGCCTGCTTGACAGGCTCTCGGGCCTCGCCTATGTCAGCGCCACGTTTAGCGGGCCTGGACGATTGCTTCAGGCTCGTGTGGATTGCGGGTGTAGCTCAGTTGGTTAGAGCGCCGGCCTGTCACGCCGGAGGTCGTGGGTTCGAGCCCCATCACTCGCGCCAAGTTTTTCCTCACCCGATGCTGTCTTGCTGGCCCAGTTCCTTGTGCGCCTGAAGCGTGCCCGGTCCCAGCCGCCGCACTTGATGGAACACGAGCGGGCAGGGGCCTTGTGCCCTTCGCGGGCCTTGTGCCAGTCCTCGTTGAGCCGCCATGCCGCCCACAGCCGAGGCGGCCGATCTCGAGCACAGCAAGCGGCGCGAATGGCGCCCAAATGCCCGCAAGATGCGGGACGGCTGCTTGCCTCAGCTGCTGAACAGAACCGGGATCCTGGCGGCGCTGGCCACCTTGTCGGTGGCGCGGCCGAAGCTGAAGTACTTCTCAGCTCTGTCTCCATATGCCCCCATCACCAGGAGGTCGCAATTTTCGGCCTTGGCTTCGGCGAGCAGCGCGCGCGCTCTTCCGCGGGCCGTCAAGCTGCTATCCCCGTACGGACGCCATTCGGAAGGCTTTACGCCATTGCGGGCGAAGAAGCGCTCCATCCTGCTGAAATTGACTTCGTTACCGGCATGCTCCAGCACCAGAAATCGCTTGGCCGTCTTGACAAACGGCAGTGCAGCGCGAATTGCCCGCGCCGAAGGCGGTTGGCCGTTCCAGGAAAAAACGACGGTTTCTGGTGCTCCTTTCAGCGGTTCGTCGGGCAAAAGAACGGTCGGTATCTGGTACGATACCAGGGCGGCCTTGAGCATACCGAAATCGTCGCCCATCAGGCCAGGATCGCGCGCAAGGATGCACAAATCGGCGAACATCGTGTGCTTTCGCATTGTTTCGTGGCTCGATGTCTTCGTTGCCCTGAAGGTGCACCGCGGGGAGCCGGCGCAAACCGAGTCGAACGCATGACGTGCCTGCGATGAGGCTTTTTCCACAGCGTCGGCGTCCACGAGCGGCACATAACCCTCATAGCCACCGACCACGGTCGGGAGGTCGGCGCCGGGATCGGGATGTACGACCACCAACTCTGCGTCCAAACCGCCTCGCAGCGCCATGGCGGACTGGAGGACTCCATTCGAATGGGACGAGCCGTGGAGCAGCGTGACCAAAGAAAGCATGAGTTCGATCTTTCCTTAAAGCGGGGAGCCGTGGAGGGGTGGGGCAGACTCGAATCTATGGGTTGTGAAGGACTCAATCCGGACCGGGCTGGTGTCGATTCGGCAGGGTGTTGGATTACGGCGGTGTCGGGCAAACCATAGTCAAAGATTCTGCTCGGCGCCAGATGCTCAGGGGCCGCCAGCGTCGTGGAATCACAAGATCGAACGGACTGGGGCTTCTCGGACGCGGCGACCCGGGTGGTGATCGAGGCCGGGGGCTTGAGATCAATGCCACCGTTGCCGCCGGCGCTCCACTGCCTGAGGTGGTTGCCGAGGTCACGGGGTAACGGGTCGCGTACTGACAGGGTCGCCACAGACGACCGCCGATCATCTGCCGCTGCGCCGACCGGACTGAAGCATGGCCTGGGCGGTGATCAGCAGCATCAGCGAGACGGCCAGCACCATCGTGCCGATGGCGTTGATCTCCGGCGTCACGCCGCGCCGGATGGAGGAAAATACGTAGATCGGCAACGTCGTCTGGGATCCGGCGACGAAGAAGGCAATGATGAAATCATCGAAGCTGAAGGTGAAGCTCAGGAGAAAGCCGGCGAGGATGGCCGGGGCGAGCATCGGCAGCGTTACCTGGCGAAAGGTGCCGAACGGCGTCGCGTAGAGGTCGGCGGAGGCTTCGCTCAGGCTCCGGTCCATGCCCGACATGCGGGCCCGCACGATGATGATGACCAGCGCCATGGTGAACAGCGTATGAGCGGCGATCAGCGAGCCGAATCCCATCGACAGCTGCGGCGCGGCCGTCCCTTCCGGCCAAAGCGCCACCATCGCCGGGTTGATGAGGTTGAAGGCCGTCACCAGGGCGATCAGCGTGGCGATGCCGATCACAATGCCGGGCACCATAACGGCAATGTAGATCATCGCATCGAAGAGCGTCCGCAGGCTTCCCCGCATGCCTTGCAGGGCAAGGGCCGCCATGGTGCCGAAGACGCTGGCCAGGGTGGCGGATGTGAGCGCGACGACGAAACTGGTCCAAAGCGCGTCCATGACGAACGGATTGGACAGCGCCCGGCCGTACCATTGCAGGGAAAAGCCCTGCAACTGGCTGGCGTGGCGCCCGGCATTGAAGCTGAACAGCGCGATAATCCCGATGGGAATGTAGAGGAACAGATAGACGGCGACGGCATAAATGCGCATGCCGGGTCACATCAAGGAGACGTCGTCACGCCCGGCGCTCCAGCGCCGCACGAACCGCATGTAAAGCGTAACGGTGATTAGCATGATGGCCACCAGCGCCACCGCCACGGCGGAGCCAAAAGCCCAGTTGCGCGATTGCAGGAAGAGATCGACCAGCGCGTTGCCGACGAAGAACACCTTGCCGCCGCCGAGGATGGCCGGGATCAGATACTCGCCCATGAGCAGGATGAAGACCAACATGCACCCCGTCGCCACCCCCGGCAGCGACAGCGGCAGTGTCACCTGGAGGAACGTCCGCCACGGCGGCGCGCCGAGATCGGAGGAGGCCTCGAGCAGACGCTTGTCCAGCCGCTCCAAGCTGACATAGATCGGAAAGACCATCAGCGGCAGATAGCCGTAGACGATGCCGGTCAGCACCGCGAACGGGGTGTTGATCAGGCGGACATCCTCCACTCCGACCATCGCCAGCAGAGACGGTATGCCGCGCCCGCCGAGAATGAAGATCCACGCATAGCTGCGGATCAGGATCGATGTCCAAAATGGCACGATCACCAGAATGAGCAGCAGGGTGCGCCACCTCGGATCGGACTTCAGCGCCAGGAAATAGGCGAGCGGATAGGCGATTACCAGCGCCAGCAGAGTCCCCGCCGGCGCCAGCGTCAGGGTGTTCTTGAAGGCCGTCCAGCGGGCCGGCAGGTTCAGGTACTGGGCGAGTGTGAAAGCGGGGACATAGCCGCCGGCCGGCCCCCGCTCGCCAAAGCTGAAGATGAACACGACGGTAAGCGGCAGCACCAGCATGGCCATGAACCATGCCGATGCTGGTGCCAGCAACAGCCAGTTGCGCAGCCTCGGCTGCACGGGTGTCGGCCTGCCGACCGCCTCAGGCCGACTTGAACCTCGCCAGCAGCTCGGCCCGATTCGGATCGGTCAGCGTGGCCGCCGCCCCGAACTCCAAGGCATTGAGCAGCTCCTGGGCCGGATAGAGGATCGGGTCGTTTAGAAGCTCCGCCGGAAGCAGCGCGTTGACGCGCGAATCGGCCACCGGATAGCCGTGGGCGAGGACTTCGCGCGCCGCCACCTCCGGAGTTACCAGGAAGTCGATCAGCGCATACGCAGCATCGACGTGCGGGGCGCCCTTGGGGATGGCGAAGAAGTCGCTCCACAGCTCGCCGCCCTCGCGCCCCAGCACATACTCGATCTCCGGCATGTCGGCGTTCATCTGCTTGCCGTCGCCGGTCCAGCACATGGTCATCCAGGCATCGCCACTGCGCATCGACGGCTGGTAGTCGGAGTTGATGGCAAACAGATGCGGCTTGACGTCGAGCAGCAGGCGCTCGGCGTCGGTAAGCTCCTTCTCGTCCACCGAGTTGAACGAATAGCCGAAGTATTTCAGCGCGTTGCCGATCGTTGTCAGCTGATAGTCGTGGACCATGGTGTGGCCCGAGAAGCGGTCCATCGACATGTCCCAGAATTCCTTCCAGGTGGTCAGCCGGTGACCGCCGGTGTGCTTGTTGTTGACCGCAAACCCGGTGGTGCCCCAGTTCTTGGACACCGCGTAAAGGGTGCCCTCGACGATGCCCGGGCTGGCAAAACGGGCATCGAACGCGCCGGCGTCGTAGCTCGGCAGGCGCGAGGCATCCAGCGGCTCGATCAGCGCCTCATCGACATAGGTGGTGATGGTGTAGTTGGTCGGGACGAAGACGTCCCAGCCGCTGCCGCCGGCCTGCAGCTTGGCCAGCATCTCTTCGTTGGAGCCGAAGACGTTGACCTGAACCCGGGCGCCGGTGGCGGCGGTAAATGCCTCGAAATTCGCCGGGTCGTGATAGTTCGGCCAGGTGGCAAGCACGACACGGTCGCCGATGCTGCCTTGCGCCAGGGCGCGGCGCGGGCGGAGCCCCGGCATGGCCGCTCCGAGCACTGCCGTAGCCACGCCAAGTCCGGTCACTCCGAGGAAGTGCCGGCGGGTGATCGAGCCGTTTTTGTAGCGCCACAACTGGCGCATGAACTGGTCCCTTGACGGGCAATCGTTATCCCCTGACATCGTCGTTCTCCATGTTGCTGTTCAATTGTCAGTCGTTACGCAAAACGAGCGCTGCGCCCGGGCCCCACATCGCCCAGCCCTCTTCGCCTCTTTCGAAATTGCCTTGCGTGGCCTCGGCCTGGCGCGGCACAAGCGCGAGAAAATCGCCCAACGCAGTGTTGTGAACGAGATACTCGGTATGCTCGCCCAAGAAGATCCGGTTGCGGATGCGTACCGGAAGTGAGACGCCGTTTTCGCCCGGCGGATCGATCGGCTTGCGCGACAGCGACACTTGTTCGGGGCGCACGCTCACCGAGACCGGTGCCTCGCGCGGCATGCCACTGCGGCAGCGTCCGAACAGCTTCAGCCCCGCGTCGGTCTCCACACAGGCTGAGGCGCTGCCGTTGGCTAGCAGGCGGCCGTCAAAGAAATTGGACTTGCCGACGAAGTCGGCGACGTAGCGGCTGACCGGCTGATCGTAGAGCTCGCGCGGCGATCCGACCTGGACGATGCGCCCGGCCAGCATGATGCACGTCCGATCGCTCATCGACAGTGCCTCTTCCTGGTCATGGGTTACCAGGACAAAGGTGATGCCCAGCTGGCGCTGCAACGTCTGCAGTTCGATCTGCATCTCGCGGCGCAGCTTACGATCCAGGGCGGCCATCGGTTCGTCGAGAAGCAGCAGCTTGGGCTCGTTGATCAGCGCCCGGGCGAGCGCCACCCTCTGCTGCTGGCCGCCCGACATTTCCCATATGCGCCGATCTGCAAAACCCGGCAGCTGAACGGTTTCCAGCATCTGGTCGACCTTGGCGCCGATCACGCTCGCCGGCAGGCGCGGCCGGCGCTGGCGCAGACCGTAGGCGATATTCCTGGCCACGTTGAGGTGGGGAAACAGCGCATAGTGCTGGAACACCATGTTGACCGCACGGCGATGCGCCGGAACCTCGTTGACCAGCGTTCCATCGAGCAGCACTTCGCCGCTGGTCGGGACTTCGAACCCCGCCAGGATGCGAAGGGCCGTCGTCTTGCCGCAACCCGACGGCCCGAGAAGCGACAGGAACTCACCGCGCTTGATGACGAGATCGATGCGATCGGCGGCGACGATGCCGCCGAACTGCTTTGACACGGCCCGAAAGGCGGCGATCGGAGGCTCATGGTCGTTCAGATCCGGCTCCGGTGCTCCACAACCACGATCTGTCGCCCCCTCTGTCATGAGCGGCATTCTATAGCCGTGCCGTGTGGGCGAAGCAAACGGCAGATTTACCCCCACTTGCTGATGCTCGCCATGGCGCGACAGCGCCAGCGGGCGCAGTCTCACTGAGTTCGGCATGCGACGTCGAGCACCGCCTGGTTGTCGCGCCGGAGCACCTCGAAGCGCATCGGCCCATCCTTGCCGCCGCGCACACAGCGACGGCAAGCTTCGCCCCGTCGTCCGGTCGTTGCGCAACCGAAACAGTCAGGCCGATCGGCACGGACCGTGGCACGACCTCGCCGTCGGCGCTGCCCGGGGTGAAGGTTTGGCCGATGTTGGGTTGGCGACCTCAGCCTCCCAAAGGGAGTCGAGCACCGGATGATCATTTCGGAATCGAAACGCTCTGGCGCCAGATTATAGAGGCGGCAGTCGAGATGCATGTCGACGAGGGCATCGGGCTTGTCGGCTATGTTGACAAGCGCAGCCGCGCCGTCGCGAGGTTCCAAGGACGGGCCTGGGCCGTCCTGCTCGACCGTGGCCAAGCCCGTTCAGGTTGCGTTGTTCAGGAGGCGGAAGGAGGCTTCCCATACAAGACAGCGAGATCATGGATTGTCCCGCCGGGCGTGACAGTACTATCGTCCGGTTCAAGACTCGCAATCGGAGGACTGGCCATGGCGAGCGTGCATGATCCGAACATTCTGCCCGAGGACTTGCCTGTGCCTGAAGATGACGGTGCGGCCGATCATCTGCCGGGCACCGCTATGCCCTCGATTGCCCTTCCCGCGACCGGCGGGGGCGCGGTCGATCTTTCCGCCTTGCCGGGCACCACGGTCATTTACATCTATCCGCGCACCGGCCGGCCGGGGCAGGAGATGCCGGCGGGCTGGGATTCGATCCCCGGTGCGCGCGGCTGTACGCCGCAGTCCTGCGGCTTTCGCGATCATTTCGCGGAGCTCAAGGCGGCGGGCGCCGACGCAGTCTACGGCGTCTCGACCCAGTCGAGCGACTATCAACGCGAGGCCCGCGACCGGCTGACTCTGCCCTTTGAATTGCTGTCGGACGAGCGGCTGGAGCTTGCTCACGCCTTGCGCCTTCCGACATTCGAGACCGACGGCATGATGCTCCTCAAGCGCATGGCATTGATCGTGCGCGACGGGCGCATCGCGCACGTCTTCTATCCAGTGTTCCCGCCCGACAGCAACGCCGAGGACGTGTTGGCCTGGCTGCGCCGGGCATAGTGGGGAGTCAAATCCTCGCCCGGAGCTTGCCATTGGAGCCGGCCTCATACCTGGCGAGCCGGGGATGGAAGTCAGGCGACGGTGGTTTTGTCGACCACCAGCCTGCCTTCGACCCAGACCTTGCGAATGTTGGCGCGCTGGGCGTTGTAGACGATCTTCTGGAACACGTCCTCGTGGCAATCGACGCCCTCGAAGATCCGGACATTTGAGTCGGAAATATCGGTGTCAACCAAAAGGGCGTCGAAGCGGTAGCCGGGCTCGATGCGGCCGACCGGCAGGCCCAGAGCCTCCCCGCCCCCAGCGGTGGCGAGCCAGAATGCCTCAAAGACGTCGATGCGCGAGTTGGCCCAGCCGCGCGTCGCGGCAGGGGTGCGAGGATCGGTGCCCTCCTCAAGGGCGCGGGAGGCGACAAGCGCATGACGGCAGGCCTCGAGGATCGAGGCGCTGTGGCCTCCCGAGATATCGGTGCCGAGGCCGACATGCAGTCCATTGTCGAGGGCCCGGCGTAGCGGGAAGACGGCGTTGGAGAGGTAGAAGTTGGACAGCGGGCAATGGGCGATGCCGGCGCCCCGCAAGGCGATGGCCTCCATGTCCTCCTGGCTGATGAAGTTGGCATGGGCGAGGATGGTGCGCGGCGACAACAGCCCGAAGCCATCGAGGCTCACCGTGTCCGTGTGACCGAAGCGCTTGAGCACAAAGTCATGCTCCCAGTCGCCCTCCGAGCAATGGGTCTGAACGTGACACTGGTGGTCGGCGGCGAGACGCCCGAGGCCATCGAGCATCGCGTCGGAGCAGCTTGGTATGAACCGCGGCGTCACCACCGGCTGGATCAGGTTCCCGTCGTTGCCGCTCAGGGCCCGCACGAAGCTGATGAAGTCGGCCGTTTGCGCAATCCCGACCTCAGCGGAGGCATCCCGGTAGTAGTGGGGGCATTGCTCGGGATCATCCATGGCAACCCGGCCGATGAGGGCGCGCTGTCCCTTCTCAAGGCAGATCTCGGCCAGCGCCTGGGTGGACTCCAAATGAATGGTGGCGAAGTACAGTGCCGTCGTGGTGCCGTTGGCCAACAGATCGTCGACCAGCCCGGCATAGATCCGGCGGGCAAAGTCAGTGTCGGCGTAGCGCGCCTCCAAGGGAAAGGTGTGCTCTTGCAGCCACTCGTTGAGCGGCAGGTGCAGGGCCTTGCCGGCTTGCGGCCATTGCGGGGCGTGGATGTGGAGATCGACGAGGCCCGGCAGCACGACCTGCGAGGGCGAAAGCGTAACCAGACGACCGGCGTTTGCGGCGGCGGTCCTGCGTTGCTCGAAGCCGCTCGAGTGCGGCGCGCTCACCGCCTCAATGGCGCCGTCATGGCCGACCTCGATCAGCGCGCCATCGATGATCTCAACGGCACCCCGGTGCGGCGTATGCATGATCGTGCCGCACAGGGCCCATGTGGTGCGCGGAAGCGTCATCGATCACCTCTAGATACTGGTCCTGGCAATGACTGACTTCCCCGGTCTTGGCCCGGTTGGACCGGGCCATCCAGCAACTTCGCAGCGCCTGTGCTTACCAGGTCCCCCGATCTCTGCCTCGGCTCAGCGGAGGATGACGGCGAGGAAAGGCATTCCCGGGACTGGCGAGCTTATGCTTGAACCGGCTTCCTGAATGGCACAGAACCCGGCAGCGTTACAGCGCCTGGTCGCGGCTCTGATCCGAACGAGCCTCGCCAAGGACTTCGAGGACATCATCGAACGGGCATCGGCTATGGCGGCGAAGGCAAGTTGAAGGCCTCTCACGGGCCGTTTCGCCGGTTGGCCCTGAAGCTGCGCCAGAAGTCGAAAATTGCCAGGGCGAGGACGAAACCGAACACGACCAGGAGAGGGGTCTGCGGTACGCGCCAGGCGATGGGGCTGAGGAAAAGAGCGAGGCCGACGAGTCCGAGGCAGGCGATGACGATATCCGTCCAGCGCGACTCGACGTAGTGGCGGCCCATCAGAATCAGCGGTAGCAGCAGGCCGAGCAGAAACAGGATCCTGTATACCTGTATGCTCTGATCGACCGTCGTCCATTCACTGGCGGCGATCAGGGCCCAGATGGTGGGCTGCAGGTAGAAGGTCTTGGCCAAGATGATGAGGCAGGTCGCAAATACCAGCGCCCGATCGCCCAGATAGGCGGCCACCGCAAGGGGCACCAGAGCTATCGCGGCCACCGGCAGCGCCATCTCGCCCGCCACCAGAGAAAGGCCCGCCAGCAGCAAGGCCGCAAGTCCGAATCCGAGTCGAACTTTGCTCATCTCCATCGCAATACCCTTCCAGTCTGCGGCCTAAGTCTCTTCTCGTGAGAGGAACTGCGTGAGCCAGCGAGCGGTGCGCAACAACCGACCATCGTAGCCGCGCGGGCCAACCAACTGCACGCCGATCGGCAAGCCGTTCGGCCCCTGCATCAGGGGCAGCGATATTGCCGGCACGCCGAGCAGGGTCCACAGCGTACAGAAGGCCGGGTTGCCGGTTGAATCCAAGCCTGCCGGCGCTTCTCCCGGTGCTGCCGGGGTGATGATCGCATCATAGCGCTCGAACACCTTTTCCAGTCCGGCATAAAGTACATCTCGCCAGTCGAGGGCTCTCATGTACTGAACCGCAGTGATCTTATGGCCGTCCTCGATGGCGGCGCGCATGCGTTCGCTCAACTGGTCGCGGCCGCGCTCGTAATAGGGATAGAGATTGCGGGCGAAGCCGGCGAGCATCAATGCGGTCTGGGCCGGCAGCGCTTCGGCGAACATGTCAGGCAATGGCACCTCGTCGCACTGACCGCCGAGTTCCCGGGAGAGTTCGGCGAAGGCTTCCTGCGTCGTTGCCTCTGCCTGGTCCCAGACCGGCTGCTTGACGAAGGCGAACGCCGGCTTGACCGGCGGCTCGGAGCGGGCAAGCTCAAGCAGCTTGGGCGGCGCGGCCGGAGCCGTATCGGGGTCGCTCGCATCGTAACCGGCGATCGCATCGGCTAACAGCGCGACGTCCTCGACGCTGCGCGCGAACACGCCCACCGTGTCAAGTGGAGGCGACTGGGTAAGCAAGCCGGTGCACGGGATGAGGCCATGGCTGGGCTTGAATCCAAAAACGCCGCAGAACGACGCTGGGCGGATCACCGATCCATTGGTCTGGGTACCGATGGTGAGAGGTACCATAAGGGCCGCCACCGCCGCCGCTGAGCCGGACGATGAGCCGCCGGGGGTGTGCGACGGATTGTGCGGATTGGTGGTTTCGCGCGGCGTGTAATAGGCAAGCTCGGTGGTGACCGTCTTGCCCATGAGGATCGCCCCGGCGGCCCGCAATCGCGCGACAATCGTGGCATCGCGTTTGGGGCGCCGCCCGGCGTCGAGCGGCGTGCCGTTCTCGGTGGGCAGATCGCGGGTGTCGATGATGTCCTTCAGCCCGACCGGCAGTCCATGCAGCGGACCGATCGGCCGTCCCGCCTTGCGGTGAGAGTCGACGGCTTCGACCTGCTTGGCCACCAGGTCGCGGTCGATTGTGCGCCAGGCGTGGATCTCGCTTTCGCGCTCGTCGATGCGCTTGAAGCAGGCTTCGATATACTCCGCCGGGCGCAGTTCGCCGCGTGCAAGGCGCTCGCTTGCGTCAACCGCGGCGAGACCGGCGGGATCAGGCAATCTCAGCATCCTCTCAACGCCCGTAGAGCACTTGCGGCAGATAGAACACGATGCTCGGGACGTTGTAGAGGACGATCATCGCCACGAACACCAGGGCCAGGAATGGCAGGCAGCCTTTGAATATCTGCACAAGCTGGATATGCGGGGGGGCTATCCCCTTCAAATAATACGCCGCCATCGCCATGGGCGGGGTGAGGAACGAGGTTTGCAGGTTAAGGGCGACGAGGATGCCGAAGAACAGCGGGTCTATGCCGAAATGGGGCAGCAGCGGCAGGAAAATCGGCACGAAGATGATGATGATCTCAGACCATTCCAGCGGCCAGCCGAGCAGAAAGATGATGAACTGGGCGAGCAGCAGGAACTGCAGCGGCGTAAGATCGAGCCCGGTGACAAACTGGGTAACCAGATGCTCTCCGCCGAGATAGGAGAACACCGAAGCAAACGTCCATGATCCGACGAACAGCCAGCACACCATGGCCGAGGTGCGAACCGTCAGATAGACCGACTCCTTCAGCCGCTGCCAGGTCAGCGCCCCATAAGCGACCGCCAGAGACAGGCCGCCGAGCGCGCCGATCGCGGCGGCTTCCGACGGCGTCGCCAGTCCGAACAGGATGGCGCCGAGCACCGACAGGATCAGCACGGCGAGCGGCAGAAACGAGGTCGCGACCATCCACAGCAGTTGTAGGTAGCTGTGGTCGCCGGCGTCCTCCTTACGCAGCTGCGGGGCGACGCTTGGCTGGATGATAGCTCGGCTGATCACATAGACGAGGTACAGTCCGGCCAGCAGCATGCCGGGCAGCAGCGCGCCGGCATAGAGCCGCACAATCGACACGCCGGACGCGGCGGCATAGACGATCAGCATGATCGACGGCGGGATCAAGATGCCCAGCGTGCCGCCGGCGCAGATCACGCCGGAGGCGAAGCTCTCATTGTAGCGGGCCTTCAGCATCGCCGGGAAAGCGAGCAGCCCCATCAGCGTGACCACTGCGCCGACAATGCCGGTGGCGGTGGCGAACAGAGTGCAGGTAATGAGCGCGGCAACCGCCATTGAGCCCGGGATGCGCCTGGCGGCGATGTTGAGAGTAGCGAACAATCGCTCGACGATATTGGCTCTTTCGACGATGTAGCCCATGAACAGGAACAAGGGCACCGCGGTCAACACGTCGTTGGACATGACCGAATAGGTCTGGTTGACGAACAAATCGAAGATGCGGTTGTCGAACAGGCTGCGCATCCGCGCCGGGTCGAAATAGGCATAATAGCCAAAGCCCACGGCCATCGCCATCAAGGTGAAGGCGATGGGAAATCCGAGAAAGATGACGAGGATGAAGATCCCCAGCATAAAGATTGCGACTTGCGGGTCGGTCATCTCTCAGCTCCGCCTGTCGCCGTCATCGTCGATCCGCTGCGGCCGCACCACATCGACGGCCTCGGTGCCGTGCTTGAGCACGTCCTCGGCGCGACCTTCGAGCCCCATTTTCTCGATCTCCTCGACGTCGTCCCTGGCTATCATCCACTGGTTGGTCCTGATGCACAGGATGCAGCGGAACACCTGGGCAATGCCCTGGATGAGCAGCAGCAGGCCGGCGGCGACGATGATCGACTTGAACTGATAGACCGGTATGCCAGCCGGGCTGAACGAACTGACCTCGAAGAACCGCCAGGAACGCGCCGCATAGCGCCAACCGGAAAAGATCAGCGCCAGGACGCCGGGGAAGAAGAACAGGAAATAGAGAACCAGCTCCACCTTGGCCTGGGTGCGTGGCTGCCACAGGCGATAGATGAAATCGCCGCGCACGTGTCCGCCGCGCGACAGGGTGTAGGCTCCGCCCATCATGAACAGCGTGCCGTACATGATGTAGGTCACGTCAAACGCCCAGGTGGTGGGGCGTCCAAGCATGTAGCGCATGAAGACTTCGTAGCCGACGCCGAAGGCCATCACCAGGATCAGCCAGGCGAACGCCTTGCCGAACCAGGCAGAAACCGTATCGGCGAAGTGGATATATCGCTCCATGGCGGGCTCACGAAGGCGTTGGAGTGCCCCATCAATCAACGGGACGGCCATAAAGGCCGCCCCGCTTCAGTCGTCAATCGTCACTCCGGCGCCGTCAGATCTGCAGGCGGCCCGGGAAGTGGTGCTCGTAGGCGGCCACGTAGTCGGCCGAGTTCATGAAGTCGTAGAACGCCACGCGCTCGCACCACTCCTTCTGGCTGGCGATCACCCTCGCCGTATACTCGTCCTGTTCGAGGTCAGCGATCAGCTTGTCCCAGGCAGGGAGCTGGGCGTGCTGAACCGCGTCCGGCGTGCGGATGATGTTGACGCCCTCGTCTCGTTCCAGCTCCACGAGATCGCGCGAGTACTGGTCCATGGCTAGGGCATAGTTGGCCGTGTTGGCCGCCTCGGTGGCGTGCTTCACGATCGCCTGCAGGTCCGGCTCCAGGCCATCATAGGTGTCCTTGTTGAAGATGATCTCGAAGAACTCGTTGGCCTGGTGATAGGAACCCAGCATATAGTTCTTGGCCACGTCCTGGGCGCCGAAGCGGCGGTCGGAGGTCGGGTTGTTGAACTCGAACGCATCGATGACGCCGCGCTCCATGGCCGGCACGATCTCGCCACCCGGAAGCTGCGTCACCGCCGAGCCCATCTCCTGGAACAGGTCGGCGGCGAGGCCGACGGTGCGGTACTTCAGGCCCTGAAGCTGGCTGACATCGGTGACCGGCTCCTTGAACCAGCCGAACGGCTGGGTCGGCATCGGCATGGCAAAAAAGCCGATCGTGTTCAGTCCCAGGATTTCCTGGATGAGCTCGTCGTAGAGTTCCTGACCGCCGCCCTGATGGATCCAAGCCAGCACGTGCGCGGCGGTGCCGCCGAAGATCGGCCCGGTGCCGAACAACGAGGCCGCCTTGTGCTTGCCGTACCAATAGACGGTCACCGTGTGGGCGCAGTCGAGCACGCCGTCATGGCAGGCGTCCTGGACCTGGAAGGCACCGACGATGGCGCCAGCAGGCGTCAGATCGACCCGCAGCCGCCCGCCCGACATGGCCTCGACCCGGTCGACATACTGTTGGGCCATTTCCTGGAAGATGTCAGACGACGTCCACGAACTCTGCATCCTCAAAACTTGCGGCGATTGCGCGGTGACAACCGCCGGCATTGCCAGCCCGCCTGCCGCGGCGCCCGCCGCAAGCGCGCTTCCGCGCAGAAACTTCCGGCGCGATACGGCTTTCGTTGGTACATCCGTCATGATTTCCTCCTAGGCTCCTGTTCGTTCGCAATCGGGGGGATTGCGCGGTTTATGGGCGGGTTGGAACCGCCCGGAAAACTATACGATATCTCCAATCGGTCGTATAGTTAATGTCGCTCCGCCAAAAGCAGGGCCGCCTCCGGGCCAAGCCTATTCGCAGAGCGGCAAGCAGTGTCGACACTCGAATCGCGGCCTGTTTGATTGGGCCGCATTAGTGGTCTCAACCAAGCGTGGCATGGGAAAGACATCCCAACTCGATGCGATCCGCACACTACTCAGATCTAAATCCAAGCATCAAAAGGCCACGAAGTCCATAGGCCAGTCCACTTCGTGGAAACGCGTCTTACAGAGTACTCGTGTTACCGCCGTCGATGCGGACCATCGTGCCGGTCACATAAGCCGATCGGGGGCTCGCCAGGAAGCAGGCGACATCGGCAAATTCACTCGGGCTGCCATAGCGGCCCGCCGGGATCGCCGCCGCCGATCGCGCCGCGAACTCGTCCGGCGATACGCCCTCGGCCTCGGCTGCCAGGCGATTCATGGACTGAAGCCGCGCGGTGGCGAAACTCCCCGGCAGCATCAGGTTCACCGTCACCCCGTCGCCTGCCACCTGGCCGGCCAGCGTCTTCATCCACAGCGCCAGCGCGGCCCGCAAGGCATTCGAAATGGCGAGATTGGGTATCGGCTCGACGATGCTGGTTGAGGCGACGGTGAGGATGCGGCCGAAGCCGCGTCGGCGCATGGCCGGCAGGACCGCTTCGGTGAGCCGCATGAGCGTGAGCACCATGGCCTCGAACTGGGTCCGCCACAGCTCGGGATCGACCTTCGTCACGTCGACCGGCGGCGGCGGCCCGCAATTGTTGATCAGGATGTGGGGATCGCCGAACTCGCGGCGCACCGCCGCCAGCGCCTCGGCCACGCTGGCCCAGTCGCCTAAGTCCGCCGCCACGGCCATCGCCCGGCCGCCACTTTGTCTTATGGCGCCGGTTTCGTTCTCGAGCCTGGCCGCGTTGCGGGCCAGCAGCGCCACCGCGGCGCCTTCCGCCGCCAGCGCCTGGGCAATGGCCAGCCCGAGCCCCTGACTGGCCCCGCACACCAGCGCCACTTTATCGGCGAGCATCAGATCCATGATCGTTCCCCCAATAGCATCCGGCAGGGCTGAAACGGCTCTAATCCCGGCTCAGGCCCTGCTGCTTGAGCCGGTCCAGGTAGGCCGGCCACA
>CAYWVA010000043.1:0-15338 GCA_964461545.1 uncultured Rhizobiaceae bacterium
CCGACCTGGACAGCGCCACCAAGCAGCTGATCGCCTTCAAGTTCCGCAACGCCGGCCAGGTATGCATCTCGCCCACCCGCTTCCTCGTCCACGAGAAGGTCTACAACAGTTTTCTCGACAAGTTCACCGAAGGGGCAAAGAGTATCAAGGTGGGCGACGGGCTCGACGAGTCAACGCAGATGGGCCCCTTGTGCCATGCCCGTCGCGTCGAGGCGATGGAAGGCTTCATCGCCGATGCCACCTCCAAGGGCGCCAAGATCGAGACCGGCGGCAAGCGCATCGGCAACAAGGGCTACTTTTTCGAGCCGACCGTGCTGACCGATGTCCCGGAGGATGCCCGGATCATGCACGAGGAGCCGTTCGGGCCGGTGGCGCCGATCCTGCCCTTCAAGGACTTCGATGCCATCGTGGCGGAGGCCAACCGCCTGCGCTACGGGCTTGCCGCTTACGCCTACACCAGCTCGCAGAAGACCGCCGCGGCGATCGGCGAGGCGGTGGAGAGCGGCCAAATCAGCATCAATCATATCGCCCTGGCGCTGCCCGAGGTGCCGTTCGGGGGCGTGAAGGATTCGGGCTACGGATCGGAGGGCGGGGCGGAAACGCTGGAGCCTTACCTGATCACCAAGTTCATCACCCAGACCGGCGTGTAATGGCCGATGAGGCTTAGTCAGTAGCCGGTCGGCATAAGCCAGCCGCACGCGCCTCAGCGGGCGGCGTGCGCGTCATCGAACCGGCGTCGGGCTGCCTGCATGGCGGCCCGATTGTGGCGCGCCCAGGTCCCGAGGCCGCTGACCGGCACCAGCAGCGACCGACCGAGCTCCGTCAGCTCGTATTCGACGCGCGGGGGCACGATGGCAAATGCGGTGCGGGTGACCAGGCCATCCCTTTCCAGCCCCCTCAGCGTCAAGGTCAGCATCCTTTGCGAGATGCTCCCCAGTGAGCGGCGAAGCTCGTTGAAGCGTTTGGGCCCCCCGCCAAGCACCGTGACCACCAGAACCGTCCACTTGTCGCCGACCCTGGCCAGCACCTCGCTGACGGCGCGGCAGTCCTCGGGCACATCCAGGTTCTTCGGTATCAGCGGTGTGCCTTCTTGTCTCTGACGATCGGTCATCTATCTAGCCTTAGTATAAAACCGTAACCATGAAAGGTGGCCCGTGCCATGACAAAATTCAACATCGCCGTCGTCGTCGGCAGCAATCGCCGGGACTCGCTCAATCGCAAGCTGGCCGAGGCGCTTGCCCAACTCGGAGAGGCGAAACTTGCCTCCAGGATCGTCCAAATCGATGATCTGCCGCTCTATAATCAAGATCTCGAGGCCTCCATGCCTGACAGCGTCGTACGCTTCAAATCGCAGATCGCCGAGGCTGACGGTTTGCTGTTCGTCACCCCCGAGCACAGTCGATCCATTCCCGCCGTGCTCAAGAACGCCCTCGACTGGGGGGCGCGTCCCTACGGCGACAACTCCTGGGCCGGCAAGCCGGCCGCCATCACCGGCACCTCGCCGGGAGCCATCGGCACCGCGGTGGCCCAGCAACATTTGCGCCAGATCCTCGGAGTCCTGGGGGCGCTGGTCATGGGCGGAGAAGCCTATATCACCTTCAAACCCGGACTGGTTACTGATAAGGGGCAGATCACCGACGACAGCACCAACGCCTTCCTGCAGGCGTTCGTGGATCAGTTCGCTTCGCTTGTGGCGCAGTTGTCGCTTCGCCCGGCAAAGCGCCTGGCGGCCTGAGCTACAACCAATACCAAGGGAGCCCCCCATGTCCATCAGGCCCGTAAAGCGCATCATCGAATCCAAGCCGACCACCGAGGGCGCCGGCGTGAAGCTGCGCCGCGCCTTCGGGTTCGGCGCTACGGCTGAGTTTGATCCGTTCCTGTTGCTCGACGACTTCCGCAACGACTCCCCCGACGACTACCGCGCCGGCTTCCCCTGGCATCCCCACCGCGGCATCGAGACCATCACTTATGTGCTGTCGGGCACCGTGGCGCACGCAGACAGCTTGGGCAATCAGGGATCCCTCGGCGCCGGCGACGTGCAATGGATGACCGCCGGGCGCGGCATACTCCACCAGGAGATGCCGCACGGCGACCCGCAGGGGCGGATGCACGGGTTTCAACTGTGGGCCAACCTGCCCTCGTCGCTGAAGATGACGGCGCCGCGCTACCAGGACATCCAGGCCGCCGAGATCCCGCAGATCACCGACGACGACGGCACCACCGTGCGGGTCGTGTGCGGTGAGTTCTGGGGCCGGCGAGGGCCCGTCGAAGGCGTGGCGGCCGATCCGCACTATGTTGACGTCATGGTCCCGCCGGGGCGGCGCAAGACCTTGGCCGTGGAGACCGAGCGACACGCTTTTGCCTATGTGTTCGAGGGCTCAGGAAGTTTCCGCTCCGCCTCCGAGCCGTTCGGCGTGCTGACCGAGAAGTCCGTCGATGGCAACGAGATTTTGCTGCGGGAGCAGGCTGGCAACCGCTCGCTGGTTCTGTTCGACAGCGGCGACGAGGTGACGGTGCAGGCGGGAGACGAGGGCATCCGCTTCCTGCTGGTCTCCGGCAAGCCGATCGGGGAGCCGGTTGCCTGGTATGGACCGATCGTGATGAACACGAAAGACCAGCTGCAGCAGGCGATGGCCGAGCTGCGCAACGGGACGTTCAGCAGGTAGCAGGGCGGCCGGAGGACTATTCCTCCGGCTCACTTGCCATGAGTTTTCCTTATGACAAAGATCAGCACGTCGCCGTCCAAGACGTGCGACACAAGCTCGTTGCCTGACTCGTTGCAATAGTGCGGGAAGTCGATCGCCGCAGCCGGGTCGGTGGCCAGCACGCGCAAGCACTCGCCCGCCTTCATGCCGGCCAGCCGCTTTCTCGCCTTGAGAACCGGAAGCGGGCACAACAGGCCCCTTACATCGATTTCCGCCTCGTGGTACACCAAATCCCGGTTCTCCTTGACTGGCGCATGGTTTACTTCCTAAACGCGGATTTGTCAGCAACAGGCCGCATTATTTGAGATCGGCGGCGCCGAAGGGCCATAATGCCGTACATCGGGCGGGTCTTGGAGGCCCGCCGGTTCGCTCGGAAGGAGCGGCAGATCAATGAACGACCATTCAAAACCCGAAGACGCCCGCCCGGTGCGCCCCGGCGGCGCCGGCAAGGGCGGCCGCGCGCGGCGCTTCCCGAGAGGCCGTCAGGTCGACCCGGCGGCCAGCCAGGAGATCGCCGATCTGCTGCGCGGCAGGCCCCTTCGGCGCGATCTACTCATCGAATTTTTGCATCTCATCCAGGACCAGTGGGGCCACATTTCCGCCGCCCGGCTCGCCGCTCTGGCCCGCCACATGCGGCTGCCCCAGGCGGAGGTCTACGAGGTCGCCACCTTCTATCATCACTTCGACGTGGTGAAGGAAACCGAGGCCGCTCCGCCCGAGGTGACGATCCGGGTGTGCGATTCGCTGCCGTGCGCCATGGCCGGGGCCGAACGGCTGATCGAGACGTTGAGGGGCCGGGCGCCGGAGACGGTGCGGGTGGTGCATGCGCCGTGCATGGGCCAGTGCGAAAAGGCGCCGGCGGCAGCCGTCGGCCACAACTATGTCGGCAACGTCTCGGTGGATGGCCTGCTCAGGCTCGCCGAGGATCGGCAGGTGACGCCGAAGGTGCCGGACTATCAGACCCTGGACGCCTATCGCGAGGCCGGCGGCTATGAGTCGATAGCCAAGTTGCGGGCAGGCAGCGCCACGCCCGAACAGGTCATCGACATCCTTCTCGAGGCGGGCCTGCGGGGCCTCGGGGGCGCCGGCTTCCCGTCCGGCCAGAAGTGGAAGTTCGTGCGCGCCGGGTCGGCGCCGCGCTACATGTGCATCAACGCCGACGAGGGCGAGCCCGGGACCTTCAAGGACCGCTTCTACCTCGAGACCCGGCCGCACCAGTTCCTCGAAGGCACGCTGATCGCCTGCTGGGGAATGGGGGCGGAGGCCTGTTACATCTATCTGCGCGACGAGTATCCGGCGATCCGCGAAATCTTGCTGAAGGAGATCAAGGGGCTCGAACGGGAAGGGCTTGTCGCCCCCGGCTACATCGAACTTCGCCGCGGCGCCGGGGCTTACATCTGCGGCGAAGAGTCGGCCATGATCGAGTCGATCGAGGGCAAGCGCGGATTTCCCCGCCACCGCCCGCCATACGTGGCCCAGGTCGGCCTGTTCGGCCGTCCGACGCTCGTTCACAATGTCGAGACGGTCTACTGGATGCCCGAGATCCTGCGCCGCGGCGCGGAGTGGTTCGCCGCCCAGGGCAAGCCCGGCCACAAGGGCGTGCGCTCCTACTCGGTGTCGGGCCGGGTCAGGAAGCCCGGCGTCGTCCTGGCGCCGGCCGGCACCTCGGCAAACGAGATCATCGAGCTGTGCGGCGGCATGGCGGAGGGCCACGCCTTTGCGGGCTATTTGCCTGGCGGCGCCTCGGGCGGTATCCTACCCGCCACCATGGCCGATCTGCCGCTCGATTTCGGCAGCCTCGAGCCGCACGGTTCCTTCGTCGGCTCCCATGCCGTGGTCATCCTGTCCGACAAGGACTCGATGCCTGCCGCGGCGGTGAACCTGCTCAGGTTCTTTGCAGAAGAATCGTGCGGCCAATGCACGCCGTGCCGGGTGGGCTGCGAGAAGGCCGTCAAGCTCATGGCAAACGACCGCTGGGATACCGATCTGTTGAACGAGCTGTCGAACGCCATGGCCGATGCCTCGATCTGCGGGCTCGGCCAGGCCGCCCCGAACCCCATCCGGTCGGTGATGAAGTATTTTCCTGAGGATGTTTCATAATGTCTGACCCCATCACCTTCATCCTCGACGGGCGCGAGGTCGAAGCCTTGCCGGGCGAGACCATCTGGCAGACCGCCAAGCGCCTCGGCACCACGATCCCGCATCTGTGCTGGAAGGACGCGCCGGGCTACCGGGCCGACGGCAACTGCCGCGCCTGCATGGTCGAGGTCGAGGGCGAACGCGTGCTGGCCGCCTCGTGCATCAGAAAGCCTGCGCCCGGCATGAAGGTCAACACCCAGGACGCGCGCTCAATCGCCGCCCGCCGCATGGTCATGGAACTGCTGGTCACCGATCAGCCCAAGCGCAGCGAGGCGCACGATTCCCGCTCGCCGTTCCTGGCCTGGGCCGATGCCATGAACGTGGAGGTGTCGCGCTTTCCAAGAGACGACAGCCCCCGGCCCGACATCTCGCACCCCTCCATGGCGGTCAACCTCGATGCCTGCATCCACTGCAATCTGTGTGTGCGCGCCTGCCGCGAGGTGCAGGTCAACGACGTCATCGGCATGGCCTATCGCGGGCCCCACGAAAAAGTCGTGTTCGACTTCGACGATCCGATGGGCGCCTCGACCTGTGTGGCGTGCGGCGAATGCGTCCAGGCCTGCCCGACCGGCGCGCTGATGCCCAAGTCCATCGTCGATGAGGCGACCGGCCGCGGTGGCCGGGTGTCCGACCGCGAGGTCGATTCGGTGTGCCCCTATTGCGGTGTGGGGTGCCAGATCACCTACAAGATCCGCAACGATCGCATCGCCTGGGTCGAGGGCCGCGATGGACCGGCCAACGAGAACCGGCTGTGCGTCAAGGGCCGCTTCGGCTTCGACTATGTCGACAATCCGGAGCGCCTGACCAGGCCGCTGATCCGCCTGGCCGACAAGCCCAAGGGCCTCAACATCGATCCGGCCAATCCGCTCACCCATTTCCGCGAGGCAACCTGGGAGGAAGCCCTCGATCTTGCTGCGGGCAGCCTCAAGCGCATCCGCGACGACCATGGCGGCAAGGCTCTGGCCGGCTTCGGCTCGGCCAAATGCTCCAACGAGGAAGCCTATCTGTTCCAGAAGCTGGTGCGCACCGGCTTTGGCTGCAACAACGTCGACCACTGCACCCGGCTCTGCCATGCGTCTTCGGTGGCAGCCCTGATGGAGACCATCGGCTCAGGCGCCGTGACCGCTCCCTTCACGGCGGTCAAGGACTCCGACGTCATCATCGTCATCGGCGCCAATCCGACCGAGAACCACCCCGTCGCGGCCACTTATTTCAAGCAGGCGGCCAAGCGCGGCGCCGACCTCATCGTCCTCGACCCGCGCGGCCAGGCGCTGAAAAACTATGCCAGCCACGTGCTGCAGTTCAAGCCCGGCAGCGATGTCGCCCTGCTCAACGCGATGATGAACGTCATCGTCACCGAGGGGCTGTACGATACCCAGTACGTCCAGGCCCGCACGGACGGCTTCGAGCGGCTCAAAAGCCATCTTGAGACGTTCACGCCCGAGGCCATGGAGCCGATCTGCGGCATCGCGGCCGACGAAATCCGCACGGTGGCGCGCAAATACGCCAAGGCCCAGGCCGCCATCATCTTCTGGGGCATGGGGGTGTCGCAGCACACCCACGGGACCGACAACGCTCGCTGCCTCATCTCGCTGGCACTGATGTGCGGCCAGGTCGGCAGAGACGGCACCGGTTTGCATCCCTTGCGCGGTCAGAACAATGTCCAGGGCGCCTCCGACGCCGGCCTCATCCCGATGGTGTTCCCGGATTACCTGAAGGTCGACAACGCCAAAGTGAGGGCGCGGTTCGAAAGCCTGTGGGGCGCTGAGCTCGACCCGGAGCCGGGGTTGACGGTTGTCGAGATCATGGACGCCGTTCACAATGACAAGATTCGTGGCATGTACGTGCTCGGCGAGAACCCCGCCATGTCGGACCCCGACGTCTCCCATGCCCGCGAGGCGCTGGCCAAGCTCGAGCACCTAGTGGTCCAGGACATCTTCCTGACGGAGACGGCGATGTATGCCGATGTCGTTCTGCCGGCCACTGCCTGGCCCGAGAAAAACGGCACAGTGACCAATACCAACCGCCAGGTACAGATGGGCCGCAAGGCGCTCGATGCACCCGGCGAGGCCAAGCCCGACTGGTGGATCACCCAGGAGATCGCGCGCCGCTTGGGGCTCGACTGGCGCTATGCCGGACCAGCGGAAGTGTTCGCCGAGATGACCCAGGCCATGCCGTCTCTCGACAACATCACCTGGGAACGGCTGCAGCGCGAAAGCGCGGTCGCCTATCCATGCCCGGCTCCCGACCATCCGGGCGAGGAGATCGTGTTCGCCGACCGCTTCCCCACCGAGAGCGGGCTCGGCCTGTTCGTTCCCGCCGACATCCTGCCTCCCGACGAGCAGCCCGACCGCGACTATCCCTTCGTGCTGTCCACCGGCCGCCAGCTCGAGCACTGGCACACCGGGGCCATGACCCGGCGGGCCAGCAATCTCAATGCCCTGGAGCCCGAGGCGACCGCCCAGATGAACATGGCCGATATTGCACGCTTTGGGCTGGAGCCCGGCGACATGGTGCGGGTGACGACGCGGCGCGGCACCATCACCATCAAGCTCAGGGCCGACAACAACGTGCCGCAAGGGGTGATCTATATCCCGTTCGCCTATGTCGAGGCGGCGGCCAACCTGCTGACCAACCCGAAGCTCGACCCGTTCGGCAAGATCCCCGAGTTCAAGTACTGTGCGGCATGCGTTGAGCCGGCAGATCGGCTGGCGGCGGCAGAATAGGCGGGCAGTTCCTGCTGGCCACGTTCACGCGCCGCGGTTGGCCGGGCCGGATGTCCCGCGAGCCCGGACGGACAGTTGGGCAGGCTTGCCGCTGCCGTCGGGGGCAAAACGATACCAAGTGATGATCACGTAACAGATGCTCCGGACGAGAATCTGTAGGACATTTGGGAGCACCAGGGCCTCCTTATACAAGAGCTCAAAACGTGCTGTGAAAACGCGGCGCCAGTGCCCTTGTTCCGTTCAAACGGGGTACTTTCGAGCTTCGGAACTTGCGCCTATTTTGAGGCGTTAAGACCTATTGTGGTAATGTCGAGCGGCTGCAACGAGCAAAGCTAATGGCTCCACCCAGGCCCTATTGGAGAGGTCAGCTCAGACTGTCTCTGGTGTCGTTGCCCGTCGAGCTTTACAGCGCCACCGCGGGTGCCGCCAAGGTCTCGTTTCACCAGATCCACGAGCCCACCGGCAAGCGAGTACGTTACGAAAAGACGGTGCCCGGGGTAGGGGCCGTCAGAAGCGACGAGATCATGAAGGGCTTCGAGTACGAGAAGGGCAACTACGTGCTCTTGGACGACGACGAGCTCGATGCCGTCAAGCTCGAAACCCGAAAAGTCGTGGAGCTCACCCAGTTCGTTGATTACGATGAAGTTTCGCCGCTGTATTTCGAGCGGCCGTACTTCATGGTGCCCGCCGACGAGCAGGCCGAGGAGGCGTTCCGGGTTATCCGCGATGGCTTGCGCGAGACCAGGAAGATGGGGCTGGGAAAGCTGGCGATCCGCGGCCGCGAGTACATCGCCGCGGTGCGGCCGTGCGGCAAGGGTCTGCTGCTTGAGACGCTGCGCTTCGCAGAGGAAGTGCGGCAGGCCGAGGATTATTTCCGCGACATCAGCGATGAGCCCTCACCCGACGAGCTGCTCGACGTCGCCAAGCAGCTGATCGGCCGCAAGGCGGCAAAGTTCGACCCTGAGGCGTTTCAGGACCGCTATGCCGAGGCACTGCGGGATCTCGTGGAGGAAAAGCTCAAGACGCGCGGCCGCAAGGTCAAGATCGACAAGGGCGAACAGCGCCCGGCGGGAGGGGCTGAGGTCATCGACCTCATGGGGGCGCTCAAGCAAAGCCTGGAAAAATCCGGCGGCGACAACAAACGCGCCGCCAAGGGCAAGGCGGCGGCGGGCCGCAAAACTCCAGCCCGTAAGAAGAAATCGGCCTGAGACGATTGCATGGCGAGTTCCCGAACCGGCCGTGGCGATGCCCTTGAGACCTATCGGCGCAAGCGCGACTTCGAAAAGTCGCCCGAGCCCGCCGGCAAGGTAGAGGCCGGCGACAGGCGCAGGTTCATTGTCCAGAAGCATGCCGCCACCCGGCTGCATTTCGACCTGCGGCTGGAGCTCGACGGCGTGCTGGTGAGCTGGGCGGTGACCAAGGGCCCCAGTCTCGATCCGGCCGACAAGCGCCTGGCGGTGCGAACCGAAGACCACCCGGTCGACTACGGCAGTTTCGAAGGCACCATTCCCAAGGGCGAGTACGGCGGCGGCACCGTGATGGTGTGGGACCGCGGCACGTGGGAGCCGATGGGCGACCCCCATGACGGCCTGGAGCAGGGCAAGCTGCACGTGCGGCTCGACGGCGAGCGCATGAAGGGCGGCTGGATCCTGGTGCGGATCCGCGGCAAACCCGGCGAGAAGCGCGAGAACTGGCTGCTCATCAAGGAGGATGACGCGTTTGCCTCAGCCGACAGCGATGTGACGGCGACCCATGACACCAGTGTCAAGACCGGCCGGTCGATGGACGAAATCGCAAGGGGCGGGCGGCCTAAGCCTTCCCAGACGGCAAGAGGCGCCGGCAAGAACCGCAAGGCGGGGGCAATGCCGGCGGCGCGCTCCCCCCAGCTTGCCACCCTGGTCAAGGCTCCCCCGGCTGGCCGCGACTGGCTGCACGAGCTCAAATACGACGGCTATCGCTGCCTCATCGCCATCGCCGACGGCATCGTGCGCTGCTTTACGCGCAACGGCCATGATTGGACCGACCGCTTTTCCAGCCTCATTCCATCGGCCCTGGCGCTGCCGGTGGAGAGCGCCTTGATCGACGGCGAGGTGGTGGTGCTGGACGAGGCGGGCCATGCCAGCTTCGCCGCATTGCAGCAGGCCTTGAAGACCAAGGCGCAGCTCACATTCTTCGCCTTCGACCTGCTGCACATCAACGGCGAGGATACCCGGTCGCTGGCGCAGCTTGAGCGCAAGGCGCGCCTGGAGGAAATCGTCGGAACTTATGGCGAGCAGGGCGCCATCTACTATTCCCAGCACGTCCAGGGCGAGGGCGAAGCGGTTTTCAAAAGCCTGTGCGACCGGGGGTTCGAGGGTGTCGTGTCAAAGCGTGCCGATGCGCCCTACCGCTCCGGGCGCACCCGCTCCTGGCTCAAGGTCAAATGCGACAAGCGCCAGGAATTCGTGATTGGCGGCTGGACGCCGTCGGACAGGCGCGCCGGATTCAAATCGCTGCTGCTCGGCTACTACCGGGGCAGGGATCTCGTCTTTGCCGGCCGCGTTGGCACCGGCTTCGACGCAGAGCGCCTGGACACATTGTCCACCAGGCTCAAGCCGCTGCAGCGCAAGACCAGCCCATTTTTGAGCGTTCCCGCAGCGATAGTGCGCACCGCCCGCTGGGTCACGCCGAAGCTGGTGGCCGAGATCGCTTACACCGAGTTCACCGACGACAGCATCTTGCGCCACCCGTCGTTCATCGCCTTGAGAGAAGACCGGCATCCGCGCTCGGTGGTGCTCGAGCAGCCCAAGGAGGCACCATGACGACGCCGGTGACGCTCACCAACCCGGATCGGGTGCTGTATCCCGGCATGGGCCTGACCAAGTCGGATCTGGCGGACTATTACCGCACGGTTGCCGACCTGATGATGCCGCACGTGACCAAGCGCCCCGTCAGTCTCGTGCGTTGTCCGCAAGGAAGGCAGCGCAAGTGCTTCTTTCAGCGCCACCACGTCGCCGGATTCCCGGAGCACTTCCGGCAGGTGGAGGTGCGCGAGTCGTCAGGCGAAACCAAGGGCTATCTTTACATCGACGAGCCGGAGGGACTGATTGCCGGCGTGCAGTTCGGCGTGCTGGAGTTTCATATCTGGGGCTCAACGGTGAGCGACCTCGAGCGCCCGGACCGGCTGGTCTTCGACCTCGACCCCGACCCCACTGTCGACTTCGCGGCCGTCAGGAAAGCCGCCTTCGAACTGCGCGGCTTCCTCACCGAACTGGGCCTACAATCCTATCCCATGCTCACCGGGGGCAAGGGCGTGCATGTCGTGTCGCCGCTCGAGCCGGCAGCCGAGTGGCCGACGGTGAAAGAATTTGCCAGGTCGATCGCCGGCACCATGACGCAATATGCGCCCGACCGTTTCGTCGACAACATGGCCAAGGCCCGGCGCAAGGGGCGCATCTTCGTCGATTATCTCCGCAATGACCGCACCGCGACGGCGATCGCGCCCTATTCCACCCGCGCCCGGGAGGGCGCTCCGGTCGCCTGGCCGCTAAGCTGGGATCAGCTCAAGCGCGCCGCCAGCGGAGCCGATTACGATGTGGCCAAAGCCATGCGTGCGGTAAGGCGGCTGAAGCCAGAGCCGTGGCAAGGCTACGACGAGGCGCGCCGGGTACTGCCCGCAGGTCGCGCAGGTCTCTAAATAACGATGACTTTGGCCCCCATCTGCACTCGGTCATAGAGGTCGATGACCTCCTCGTTGAGCATGCGGATGCAGCCCGAAGAGGTGGCCGTGCCGATCGAGCGCGGCTCATTGGTGCCGTGGATCCGGTACAGCGTGTCGCGACTGCCCTGGAACAGATACAGCGCCCGCGCCCCCAGCGGATTGCCCGGCCCGCCCTCCACGACCTCGGGAAGCTGGCGGCCATACTGGATGAGTTCGCGCTGGATCATGTCGGCGGGTGGGCGCCACTCCGGCCACTCCCGCTTTATCGCCACCCTGGCCACGCCGGCCCACTCGAATCCCTGGCGGCCGACCCCGACGCCATAGCGGATCGCCTGGCCGTCGCCCAGCACGAAGTATAGATGGCGTTGGGGAGTGTCGACGATGATGGTGCCCGGCCGCTCGGTGGTCTGGTAAGGCACGATCTGCTTGCCGCCGTACTGGCGCTGAGGATCGCCCCACCGCCGTTGCGGCTGAGGATCGCCCCACCGCCGTTGCGGCTGAGGGGCCACCTCCCGCCTTTGCGGCTGAGGGGCCAACTCCCGTCTTTGCGGCTGAGGGTCCCTTCCCCAGCCGGTCTCTCCCCAGGCCCTTCCCTGGAAATTGTATCGGACGCCTGTGATTTCGGCGGCGGCAGGCAGCGGGAAGGCTGCAAGAGCCAGTCCAGCGAGAAAGAAACTGCGGCGGTTCATCTGTCCGTCTCCGTGCAAGCGGATTGTAAATAGGCGAGAGGGCTGCAGTCTTCACGGCAGCGGTGAACACCACTATAACGCGCCGCGCCGCAAACTCGATCCCATCGCCAAGCAGATTTGACCTGCGCCACGACCGCCCAGCAAAGCGCCACTTTGGGCAAACCATACGAAAGCACAGGCAGTCTCCCTATGAAGTTTTCGGTATCATAGTGCTCTCGCATCACGTCGCCAATCCACCGATTCTCACGAAAACGTGACCGCCATTGCTCGTCTGCCGATCCGCTCACCCTTGCGCCTGCCTGTTCTGGCGGTTGGTGACGAGGTCGTCGACGACAGCCGGATCGGCAAGCGTCGAGGTGTCTCCGAGATTGGCAAACTCGTCCTCGGCGATCTTGCGCAAGATGCGGCGCATGATCTTGCCCGAACGGGTCTTGGGCAGGCCGGGTGCGAACTGGATGAGATCGGGCGTGGCGATGGGGCCGATGTCCTTGCGCACCCAGTCGCGAAGCTCCCTGAGAAGCCCGTCCGACGGCGTCTCGCCGCTCATCAGGGTGACGTAGCAGTAGATGCCCTGGCCCTTGATCTGATGCGGATAGCCGACCACGGCGGCCTCAGACACCTTGGGATGGGCGACCAGCGCCGATTCAATCTCTGCGGTGCCCAGGCGATGGCCGGCGACATTGAGCACGTCGTCGACGCGACCGGTGATCCAGTAATAGCCGTCGGCATCGCGCCGGCAGCCGTCGCCGGTGAAATACATGCCCTTGTAGGTCGCAAAATACGTCTCCATGAAGCGCGTGTGGTCGCCGTAGACTGTGCGCATCTGGCCGGGCCAGGAGTCGGTGATGACCAGATTGCCGGCAGCCGCCCCTTCCAGAACCTTGCCGTCGCCGTCGACCAGGGCCGGTTCGATGCCGAAGAACGGCCGGGTGGCCGAGCCCGGCTTGAGGCTGGTGGCGCCGGGCAGGGGGGTGATCAGGATGCCGCCGGTCTCGGTTTGCCACCAGGTGTCGACGACCGGGCAGCGGCAGTTGCCGACCACGCGGTGGTACCACTCCCAGGCTTCGGGGTTGATCGGCTCGCCGACCGTCCCCAGCAGCCTGAGCGATGCCCGCGAGGTCCGAGTCACCCACTGATCGCCGGCACCCATGAGGGCGCGGATGGCGGTCGGCGCGGTGTAGACGGTATTGACCTGGTGCTTGTCGACCACCTGCCAGAAGCGCGATGCGTCGGGGTAGTTGGGCACGCCCTCGAACATCAAGGTGGTGGCGCCGTTGGCGAGGGGGCCGTAGATGATGTAGCTGTGCCCGGTCACCCAGCCGACATCTGCCGTGCACCAGTACATGTCTCCGTCATGATAGTCGAACACGTAGTGGTGGGTCATGGCGGCATATACCAGGTAGCCGCCGGTGGTGTGCAGCACGCCTTTGGGCTTGCCGGTCGAGCCCGAGGTGTAGAGGATGAACAGCGGGTCCTCCGCCTTCATCTTGGCGGGCGGGCATTCGGCGCGCACCTTGGCGGCCGCCTCGTGGTACCACACGTCGCGCTCCCCGTTCCAATCGACTCTGGCGCCGGTGCGGCGCACCACCAGCACTTTCTCGACTCTGGTGCCACCCTTGCCTGCAAGCTCGACCGCCTTGTCGGAATTGCTCTTGAGCGGGATCGGGCGGCCGCCGCGCACCCCCTCGTCGGCAGTGATGAGGACGCGGGAATCGCAGTCGACGATGCGCCCGGCCAATGAATCGGGCGAAAAGCCGCCGAACACTACCGAATGCACTGCGCCGATGCGGGCGCACGCCAGCATCGCGTATGCGGTCTCGGGGATCATCGGCATGTAGATGGTCACCCGGTCGCCCTTCCTGACCCCTTGCGCCTTCAGGACATTGGCGAACCGGCAGACGTGCTCGTAAAGCTCACGATAGGTGATCTTTTTGTCGTAGTACGGATCGTCGCCCTCCCACACAATGGCCACCTGGTCGGCGCGCTTCTTCAAATGCCGGTCGATGCAGTTGTAGGCGACGTTCGTCACCCCGTCATGGAACCAGCGGATCGACACCTTCGGATAGGTGAAGTTTACGGCCTTGACCTTGGTGTAGGGCGTGAACCAGTCAATGCGCTTGCCGTGTCTGGCCCAGAATTTTTCCGGGTTGCGGACCGACTCGGCATAGAGCTTGGTGTAGCCCTCGGCGTCGATATGAGCCCGCTTCTTCCATTCGGTGGGAACTTTGTAGACGTGGACTTCCGACATTGACGGATTGGCCTCCCCTGCCCAAGGATTTCAGCCGATTATGCTGACTGCGCCCGACGGCGGCAAGGGGGCGGGTTTGGCAGGGATTGGGTCAGGCCACCGAAAAGCCCCGGTCCATGGGTCTGTGGGCCTTAGGCCGGTCCGTGGATGGTAGCGACCTCGAAGGGCTCAGAGCCGTCGTGCTGGCTGGTCAGAGCCACTGTGACCACCCCGGAAAAGAAGGTGGCGGCGATGAGACCGATAAGGATGCGGCGCAGGAACAGCCTGTCGGCCTCCCCATGGGGCTGGCTGGCGCCGACAAACTGCTTCTGGTTGGGGGATTGAGTCACGGCGAGGATCAACCTTGGTTCTTGTTGTCGGCGGTCGGATCGGCAGCGGTTGGGCCTCATTAACGTTCCGACGGCTCGCCGGTTCCGCGGGCGGGAGAAATGACGGGAACGCAGGCTCCGGTGGCGGCGTTTAGCCGGCGCTTTCAGCCTTTGTGGACAACGGCCATGAACGACAAGCACGACAAGCACGACAAGCACGACGGCCTGCCGCCGCAGCATCAGGAGCGTCAGCCGGGTCGCGAATGGCAGATGAACCCGGAGCCCGACTACATGCCGCTCTATGCCGGATCGGGACGGCTGCAGGGCAAGGTTGCGCTGATCACCGGCGGCGACAGCGGCATCGGCCGGGCCACCGCCGTGTTGTTTGCGCGCGAAGGCGCCGATATCGCGCTGGTGTTCCTCGAGGAGTCCGAGGATGCCGGCAAGACGCAAAGGCTCGTGGAGGAGGAGGGGCGCTCGTGCCTGGCCATCGCCGGGGACGCCGGCGATAAGGGCCATTGCGAGCGCACGGTGGCGCGCATCGTGGAACGGTTCGACCGCATCGACGTCTTGGTCAACAACTGCGCCGAGCAGCACGAGCAGGACGCGGTAGAGGATATCAGCGCAGAACAGCTCGAACGCACGTTCCGGACAAACATTTTCAGCTACGTGTTCATGACCCAGGCCGCCCTGGCGCACATGGCCGAAGGCAGCGCCATCGTCAACGTGACCTCGGTCACCGCCTACCGCGGCAGCTCACACCTTATTGACTACAGCGCCACCAAGGGCGCCATCGTCGCCTTCACCCGGTCGCTGGCCCAGT
>CAYWVA010000044.1:0-15219 GCA_964461545.1 uncultured Rhizobiaceae bacterium
GGCCGGGGAAACCTACGATGTCCAGGTCCGGGGCATGAACGACGAGGGACCGGGCGAGTGGTCGAACCTAGTGACCGGCACGGCCGAGGCCCTGCTGCATTACCAGATCGACACGTTTACGGCCTCCGGCACATGGACATCGCCGGAACTTGTCGAGCTGGTGGACTACGCCGAAGGCTGGGGGGCAGGCGGCGGTTCCAGCTATGACGAAGGCACCACGACCCGCGACTCCGGCGGCGGCTCGTCCTACGCCCGCACCCTGAATATCGAGGTCGAGCCGGAGACCGGCTACACCGTAACCGTGGCGCCCGCGAGTGCTACGGACACTGACGGTGGCGACTCCTCATTCATCGACGGCTCGACCCTGCTCGTCAAGGGTGGCAAGGCGGGCGTCAACGGGCGCACCGGCGGGTTGGCGTCGGAGTGCGTCGGCGATGTAGCATTCGACGGCGGCACCGGGCCTACCAGCACCACGTCCAGTGTCGCGGGCGGCGCTGCGGCTGGCGATCAGTCTGCCGCCTCAGCCAACATCCCCGGCGAGCGCCAGGCGGGACGAACGCTTGTCTCTAGCAGCGCAAGGTGCGTGCCTGGCGGCGGTTGTGTTGGTTCGAGCGCCGTTGGCCCAGGTGCTCGCGGCGAAATCCGCATCCACTACAAGCGCCCGGTGCCATTGGGCTTTCCCCCGGTGGTGTCGCGCAACTGGGGGCGGACAACCGCCACGGAGACCAGCCATCCCATTACCATGCCTCCCAACATCGCGATTGGCAACCTGCTCATGGCCGAGGTGGTGTTCCGCGCCGCTCCGGACTTGACCATCCCCGGCGACTGGACGGTCCTGGCCGAAGTCGCCAACGGCACAAACTGCAAGGTGTTGCTGCTGTATAAGTTCGCTCAAGGCAGCGACACACTTACCATAACCTCCGACACAGCACGATTTAGCAGTCACCAGACCTGTCAAGTTGCCACCGCCGGGGTGCCGACCGTCTCGACGGCTACTGGAACCGGCGCCCCTGATGCGCCCAGCCATGCCCCGGCCGCTGGGTCCGACAAGTATCTGTGGCGGGTGCTTGTGGGGCAGGCCGCCAGTGGCAACATCAACAATGTAGGGCCGCCAGCCAACTACGGCTCGTTCAATTACCTCAATGTGGCAAACCACAACGCCGGCGTGTTCATCGCCAGTGCGGAACGCTTCTTGGAGGCATCATCGGAAGACCCGGCAGAACTCACGTCATCCAGCACGGCCGCTTGGGTGGCGATGACCGTCGCGGTGCCCTTGGTGGAGGTGGGCGGGTAGGAGCGAAGGGATATGACGTGACTGCAGGCGATCTCAAGAACGGCGCCTCAAGGCTGTGGGGTGCGGTGGACCGTATCGCGTTGACCTTGGCCATCGCCTTTGGCGGCTACTTGTTCACGTCGCAGCAGGAAATGGGCCGCGGCATCGAGCGGACAAATCAGCGGGTGACGGTGATCGAGACGGTGCAGCTCGAAGGGCCGCGCGGCTATGACATCGTCAGCCGCCTGGCCACGCTCGAAGCCGAGATGCGCGAATTGCGCCGGTCCATCGACCGCTCGCTCATAGATCGGTCGCGGACTACGCCGCCGCCGTGACGGCGCGATGAGGGCTTCGGCCCGCGGCCGGTAAAGGCCCTGGGTTTCAAAAACCAAGCGCGAAAGGACGAAGACGATGCGGGCTCTCATGCGCGTTGCGCTCACGGCTGCGGTCTGGTTTCTGGGCGTTGCGATGGCGGCGTGGCTCCTCGCCGGCTGGGCGCTCAGCGCCAAGGCTTCGGACGTCCATTCGCTGAACCGCCTGATCGACGAGACCAATTTCATCGTCGGCGACGGCTGCTCAGGCACCCTCATCAGCATCGCCTACAAGCTGATCCTGACCAACCACCATTGCGTGGGCAATCTCATCAAGATCGTCGAACGCGAGGAAGTGGCCGCTGACGGCACCGTCAAGAAGGTCAGGCGGGAACGCCGCGAGCGGGTCACCGTCACCCAGCAGGCCTACAAGGGTCACGAGCAGGTCGGCTCGGCATCCCATGTCACCGAGATCCTGGCCTACCGCAAGAACCGCGACATCGCGCTTTTGCAGATCATCGGCGACCGGGTGCCGGCCACCCTCTTTGCCCCGCTGCTGCCCGATGACGAGCCGATATTGCGCGGCGAAACCGTATTCGTGGTCGGCAATCCCCGGATGCTCGATGCCACTGTGACGAGCGGCATCATATCGTCCATGACCCGCACCTTCCGCCTGCCGTGGGCCGACAACGAGGACGTGCCGATGATCCAGGTGTCGGCCCCGGCCCACCCCGGCAACTCCGGCGGGGCGCTGTACAACGCCAAGGGCTATCTCATCGGCATCCCGGCGGCCGGCTACGGCGGCACCGAGACATTGTCGCTGGCCATTCCCGTCGCCCAGGTCAAGGAGGTGCTGCGCGACAACTGCCTGGCGTCGATCTTCGACGAACGCGCCGACGATGAAGCGTGCAAGGCGGAAAAGACGATCAAGGGCGACAAGGATACGTCCGACGGCGGCAGCGAGACTGAGGTTGTTCCAGAACGGCACGAAGGTGGCGCCGGCATCCAGCCGTTGCGGCTGTCACGCTGGCAGGCCTGGCTCGGGAAACCGGTGAGGCAACGCGACTGAGACGCGCGCCTGGCAATAACCGAACGCGGCCATCAACCCCGCCCGTCTCCCCGATGGCCGCCAGGGGGGCGTGAACTCCCCGTCGCGCCCCCCGCCTTTTCCATGGAGATAGCCAGTGACCGACCTGAAACAGCGGGCCGCGCTGCGCCGGCAGACACGCAAGATGGCCGTCAACTTCGAGGCCCGCGATCCCTTCATGGCCGACTGCCGGGAGGTCAACGAGGACTTGATGCGGCGCCTCAGCGCCTATGACGCGCTCCCCTCCGACGTGGAGCCGCAATAATGGCAATCAGCTCACAGGGGCTCGACTTCGTCGTGCGCCATGAAGGCTTTGTCTCAAAAGCCTATCGCTGCCCGGCCGGAAAATGGACCATCGGCACCGGCTTTACCAACGGATCGGCAGTGGCCGTCGAAATGCTCGGGGTCATCACGGCCGGCAAGACCATCACCCGCGAGCAGAACGAACGGGCGCTGGCGGAAGCCTTCGCCCGCGAATACGGACCGCCGGTCGACGCCGCAATACCGGGCGCCAAGCAGCACGAACGCGACGCCGGCTATTCCTACTGCTTCAACTGCGGACCAGGCGCGATGGCCGATCAATGGGTCGTCATCTGGCGCGGGGGCTTCAAGTTCGAGGCTGGCGAGCGCCTGAAGCGTAGCCGCGTCACGGCTGGCGGCAAGGTCCTGCAAGGGCTGGTCAACCGCCGGGCGGCCGAGGCCCGGTTGCTGGTCAACGGCGACTATGGGGCGGGGGCGCCGGCAACGGAATCCCTCAATGACGGCTATCGCCGGAAGCTTGCCGACCTCGGCTACGACACCGTGCTCGCCTTCCAGAAACATCACCCCAACCTAATCAACGACGGCATTCTCGGGCCGGCAACGCGGGCGCAAATCGACCGCGACATGGCCGCCACGCGCGAGAGCGCAGGTGTCGGCGGCGGTGCGGCGGTCGGCGTCGGCCTGGCCGCCTGGCTGATGGCCAACGGCCACCTGATCGGCTTGACAATTGCTGCCGCCGTCGGCGGTGCGGCGCTGTGGTTCGTACTGCGGCGCCGCGAAGAGATCACCCACTGGATTCGCAACCTGAAGGGCTAGAGCCATGGATCTCTCCCGATATCGCAAACTCATTACCCTCGTCATCACCGCCGCCATGGTCGTGACCCTGCACCGGGCCGGCTTCAATGCCAATGATTTGTGGCTCTACGGGCTAAACGTCACCGGCCTGGCCGAGCCAGTTGCCGATTTTCTCGTGACCGTCGGCATTCCGGCAGTATTCATGGCCGCCCAGCCCAACGAGAACGGCGACACGCTGCTGAACAACTGGCGCTGGCTGGCCGGCGGCGGGCTAGTGCTGGCCTTCCTGATCGTCATTGCCGTGTTGGTGCTTTAAAATGATCTGGACGTTTCTCGCCAACCTGATCGGCGGGCCGATAATAAAGGGCCTGCTCGACTGCTACCGCGCCAAGCTCGACGCTGCCAACACCCGAGACAGGATCGCTGCCGATCTCGCCATCAAGGACATCGAGGCCGACATCGAAGCCAAGAAGCACGCCAAGGAAATCCGCATCGCCACGTCGGGCTTCTGGGAGATGCGGCTGATGACGTTTGCCATCGCCTTTCCCTTCGTGATGCATCTGTGGGCGGTGTGGCTCGATACCCAATTCCGATTCGGCTGGCGCATTGCTGCCTTTCCTGAGCCGTTCAACGAATGGCAGGGGGCGATCCTGCTCTCGTTTTTCGGCATCTACACGGTGGGCAAGGGGATGCAGTCGATCGGCACGGCCGTCGCCATGCGGCGGCGGTGAGCGGCCTGGCTCGCAACGTTCATTCCGGGTTCATGTGGCGGCCAATAGTTTGCCTGCCTTGCGAGTACGGTGAAATGAGCAACTGCCGATTTTTTGCGATCCTACTGGTGACACTTGCGGGGCTGGAAACGGCTGCCGCCAATGAACAGCCGTGGCGGCTGTCCACGTCCGACGTGCTCGCGGTCGCCCCGTTTACGCACCCGACCGATCCCATAGGCAGCAGCATCGGCGCCGTCTCGCAGCATCGCGAACGCATCGCACAGCAGAGCAGCGCCCAACCCGCGATTCCGCCATCAGTGGCATTACGCCTGGCACTGAGCTATTCTCCGGGTAGTCAGGGCCTCGGCGTCGACCTTGTAAATGGCCGCCGTCCTATGTATGCGGTCAAGCTTAAGACGGGAAATCGCGTTCATCTCGTTCTGATCGATGCCGAGACGGGTCAGGTCGTCGAAAACTAGGCTCGCAGACGATCGGTGGATGCGGAGGCGGTGGCAATGCGGTTGCTTGTGATTGAGGACGATCCCGATCTCAACAGGCAGCTCACGACGGCCCTGACAGACGCCGGCTATGTGGTCGATACGGTCTCGGATGGCGAGGAGGGGCACTATCTCGGCGACACGGAGCCCTACGATGCGGTCATTCTCGACCTGGGATTGCCGGTGATGGATGGTGTGACGGTGCTGGAGAAGTGGCGCCGATCGGGCCGCAAGATGCCAGTTCTGATATTGACTGCGCGTGACCGCTGGAGCGACAAGGTGGCAGGATTTGATGCCGGCGCCGATGATTACGTATCCAAGCCGTTCCATATGGAAGAGGTGCTGGCAAGAGTGCGCGCACTTTTGCGCCGCAGCGCGGGCCACGCCACAAGCGAAATCAGTTGCGGCCCGCTGATGCTTGACACCAAGAGCGCTCGGGTGACGGTGGACGGCAAGGCGGTGAAGCTCACCTCCCTCGAGTTCCGGCTGCTCGCCTACCTCATGCACCACAAGGGCCGCGTGGTATCGCGGACGGAACTGGTGGAGCACCTCTACGACCAGGACTTCGACCGCGACTCAAATACCATCGAGGTGTTCGTGGGCCGGTTGCGCAAGAAACTCGAGGTCGACGTCCTCAAGACCATCCGCGGATTGGGCTACTGTTTATCTGAGCCGGGTAATGCGACTTAACTCGCTGGCGTTTCGGCTGGCGGCCTCGGCCGCGCTGGTCAGCATCGTACTCTTGGTTAGCGCCGGGATCCTGCTGGGATACCTGTTCCAAGAGGCATTGCAGCGCAACTTTGACGCTCGGCTCCAGGCGGTCCTGGACGGATTGCTCGCCAATGTGGAACTGGCGGCGGACGGCTCGCTCACGATGCAGGGCGCACTGGCCGACACTCGTTTCAAGTTGCCGCTCCAGGGCTGGTACTGGCAAATCACTCCGGTCGGAGGGCAGATCGAAAGCGGATTGTTCTCGGAGTCTTTGCTTGAGCAGCGCCTGATCGTGACCGATGCGCACCGAACGGCCAGTGACAGCGCCGATATTGCACATTTCTACCTTGCCGACTCGGCTGGGACGCGGCTGCGGGCCATCGAGCAAACCTATTCGCTCTATGGCGGCCAGCGGCTCTATTCCTTCTTGGTGACCGGCAATTTCGACGAATTGCGGGCCGAGATCGAGGCGTTCAACAATGCGCTCGTGCTGGTGCTAACCCTGCTCGGCCTAGGGCTGCTGGCGGCTTTGCTGATCCAGGTGCGTTACGGTCTGCGACCGCTGCGGGCACTCGAGGGCGAGCTTGCAGCCATTCGTGCCGGCGAGGCCGAGCGCTTGACGGCCAAGTATCCAGAAGAGATCAGCCCAGTCGCCAAGGAACTCAATCTGCTCATCCAATCGAACTCCGAGGTCGTCGAGCGCGCCCGGACTCAGGTTGGAAACCTGGCTCATGCGCTGAAGACGCCGTTGAGCGTGTTAGCCAACGAATCGCGGCACAACCAGAGCGAATTCGCCTTCAAGGTCTCCGAGCAGGCCGAGATCATGCGCGATCAGGTCAGCCTTTACCTCGATCGCGCCCGGCGTGCCGCCCGTGCCCAGACGCTCGGCTCCTCAACCATGGTCGAAGAGGTTCTCGAGGCGATCGCCAGGACGCTGATGCGTATCCATATGGATCGTGCTATTGAAATCGAGGTCCATTGCCCACGGGGGCTCAGGTTCCGAGGAGAGCGCCAGGACCTTGAGGAAATGATCGGAAACCTCCTCGACAACGCCAGCAAGTGGGCGAGGAAAAGGATCACCGTGGTTGCTTCCACGCCGATAGTCGACGCCGATGACAATCGCGTCTGGTTTGATATCGAGGTTGCCGACGACGGGCCGGGCCTGCCAAGCGAGCAGCGCGAGACGGCACTCATGCGCGGGACCCGCATCGACGAGACCAAGCCCGGCTCCGGCCTGGGGCTTGCCATCGTGGCGGAAACGGCGGGCATGTATAGCGGCCGCATCACCCTTGACCAATCCGGCCTCGGGGGGCTTCTGGCCAGGCTGAGACTGCCCGCGCTGCCGGACCTCGCGGCCGGAGCCGCATCGCAGTCACCCCCGGGGCGATCCGAAGTCTCGCAAATCGGGACGTATGCCAAGGGCGGCACCTGATGGCCGCCGGCGCCCGTCAGGCAGCGCCGCGGCTACGCGATGGATCGACGCTGGGGATGCCGCGCTCCCGATATGGCGTACGCCCGTAAAAGGCGCGATAGCACTTGGAAAAATGCGACGGCGATGAGAATCCGCAGGCCAACGCCACGTTGATCACCGACATATCTGTCTGCAGCAGGAGCGAGCGGGCCTTGTTGAGCCTGAGCTCTAGATAGAAGCGCTTGGGCGAGCGTTCGAGGTAGCGCCGGAAGAGCCGTTCCAACTGGCGGGTCGACAGGCCGGCCTGTCGGGCGAGCAGGCTCGGCGACAACGGTTCCTCCAGGTTGTTCTCCATCTGCTCGATAATGCCGACCAGCTTTGGATGACGCGCCCCGATCCGCGCCGGCAGCGACATCCGCTGGTGCTCGTGGTGGTGACGGATGGGCGAGTGGAGAACGAGTTCGGCGACATTTGAGGCGAGTTCGGGTCCATGCTGGCTTGAGATCAGGGTGAGCATCATGTCGAGAGGAGAGGTGCCGCCAGCGCTCGTAAACCGGTCGCGGTCGATTTCGAACAGGCTGCCGGTGACATCGATCTCAGGAAACTCCTCCGAAAATCCCGGCAAATTCTCCCAATGGATGGTGCAGGCATAGCCGTCGAGCACCCCCGCCTCGGCCAGAACATGGGCGCCGGTACACACGGCACCGAGATCCATGCCGCGTCGGGCCGCCTTGCGTAGCCAATTGATCAGCCGCTTGTCGCTGTTGCGATGGATATCGAGGCCGCCGCACACGATGGCCAGCGCCCGGCGATCGACATCATCAAGGCCGCCATCGGCCATCGTCAGCATGCCGTTCGAGGCGGCGACCGGCTCGGCATCGATGCTGTTCACCGACCACTTATAGAGGTCCCGCTCCGCCTGGCGATTGGCAAGCCGCAACGGCTCGATCACTGATGTGACCGCCATCATCGTGAACTCGGGCACCAGGATCAATGCCACCAGCTGCGGCAACTCGCGCGGCTTGTCGCCAAACATAGGACTGCAACGGCCCTTTATGGCCCCAAAACTACAACTCAGATGCGCCGGCCCGGGCCCAAGACCGGACACGATCCGTCTAAATGTAGGAAATATCTGTTCTCGCCGATTGCGGCAATAGGGCCGGGTCGGGTGTGGCGGCTTGGGACAGATCGGCGCTATGCGCTGGCTGTGGCGCGAACAGCCTTACCCGTGCCGTGTCCGGGCTCGTGGCGATGAGCCAATCCCAGGCGAACACCGCGTACGACCGGAAGACATAAAGATCAATGACGTCGGGATCCTTGCTGGACATATGGACCAGCGCAGCGACTTCCCCGAAGCGTAGCCGTCTCACGGTTCCGGGCTTGAACTCGGGCGCTGTCAGGTCGACGGGCGCTCCTTTCATGATGACCTCGCTCGCACCTTCGCCGTCTAGTCGGATGATGGTGCGGGCGTCGCTCATGTCGACCACCAGCGAAGGGACGCCGTCCAGCGCCGTTCTCAGCCGGTGCGCCAGATCGGCCGCTTGAGCGCGTGGACACAGCACCAGCCATTGATCGATCGACAGCCACAGCACCGACAGCTCGCCGGCGGCGATGGAACTCCGCGGCTGGCGCGGTAGCGAATCACCGAGGACAGACTCGGCAGCGGACTCAAACGCCTTGTCGCGCGGATCGCCACGCAGGTCGATCATGCCTTGATCGACGACCTCGGTGATCGAGATGGAGCGATCGAGCGGCGCATTCAAACCGGCCAATGGGCTCTCAAAACGGGCTTCAGACATTCTGGCGCTGGCCCTCCTTATCGTAGAACACGGGCTCGACGAGCTTTGCTCGCACCACCTTGTCGGCAAGAGGAAACGACATCGTCTCGCCCATTCGCGCCCGGCCGTTGGCAATCAGCGCCATAGCGATCGAGCGCCCAAGGGTCGGGCTCCAATAGCTCGACGTGATCTGGCCGAGCATGGTCATCGGTGGCTTCGGTTTGACCTCGGCAACGGCATAGGCCCCATTGGGCAGCACCTCCTGTGGATCCTCAGTCAGGAGCCCGACCAGCTGCTTGCGGCTGGGATCTTTCAAATGGGCCAACTCGAGCGAGCGCTTGCCGATGAAGTCCGCCTTCTTCTTGGACACCAGTCCGCCGAGCCCGACATCGTATGGCGTGGTCGTTCCGTCGGTTTCGTCGCCGATCACAATGAAGCCCTTCTCGGCCCTGAGCACGTGCAGCGCTTCGGTTCCGTAGACCTCGAGCCCGAACTCTTCCCCTGATTCGATAATGGCGTCCCACATGCCACGCCCGTAATGGGCCGGCGTTGCGACCTCGTATGAGAGTTCGCCCGAAAAGCTGATCCGGTAGACTCTAGCCGGACAGCGGGACAGCGCTCCCTCCTTCATCGCCATGAAAGGGAACGCCTCAGCCGAAAAATCGATATCCCCTCCCAGCTTTTCCAGCACTTTGCGGGCCTCAGGCCCGGCAACGGCGAACTGAGCCCACTGCTCGGTCACCGGAGTGATATAGACTTTAAGCGTCGGCCATTCGGTCTGCAGCCATTCCTCGAGCCAGGCGGCGATGCGGTCAGCCCCGCCAGAGGTGGTGTGCATGAGGAAATGATCTTCGCCCAGTCGCACCGTCACCCCGTCATCTGTCAGGAAGCCGTTCTCGTTCATCATCAGGCCATAGCGGCAGCGCCCGGGCTTCAGCGACGAGAACACGTTGGTGTAGACGCGGTCGAGGAGTTCGGCTGCATCGGGTCCCTTGAGTTCGATCTTGCCCAGGGTCGATGCGTCAAGCAGCCCGACCTTGTTGCGCACCGCCAGGATCTCGCGGTTGATGGCAGCCCCGCGGTCCTCGCCCGGACGTGGGTAGCAGTATGGTCGTCGCCAGTGCCCGACCGGCTCGAAATCGGCATCGTGGGCAACGTGCCAGTCAAAGACGGGAGTGCGCCGCACCGGCAAGAACAGTCTTCGCCTCTGGGTACCGGCAATCGCACCGAACGACACCGGGGCATAGGGCGGACGAAATGTCGTATTGCCGATCACCGGAAGGGGCTTGCCGGTCGCCTCGGCAATCACTCCGAGGCCGGTGATGTTCGACGTCTTGCCCTGGTCGGTCCCCATGCCGAGAGTGGTATAGCGCTTGGTATGCTCCACCGACTCATAGCCCTCGCGCTGGGCGAGCTCGAGGTCGGCCGCTGTCACGTCGTTCTGGAAATCGATGAAGTGCTTGTTGCCCTCGTTGTATCTTCCGGTTGCCGGCGCAAACCACAGCGGCTGCAGTGGTGCCTCGCTGTCCTGCTCGGCGGCGGGGGTTTTGATCCGCACGGCCGTCGATTTCGGTAGGGCGGCCTTGACGGCTGTCTCGCCGGCCTCATAGCCTTCCGCAATGCCTGCCCCCAGCCCGAAGGTGCCATTGGCGGCACCGGCCGCCTTCACGCCGTCGAGGTGCCGCTCCGGACGGAAGGCCTGCAGCGCCTCGTCGAAGGCGAGCTTGCCGCCATTGTGGCACCACAGGTGCACCGCCGGATTCCATCCCCCCGAGACAGCGACGAAGTCGCATGCAATGTGCGCCTCGCTGACAACTCTGCCCTGGCCGGCCCGATAGGGCGCAACCTTCACCCCTGTCACGACCTTGCCCCCTGACGCCGTCTCCACCCCGGCAATGGCCGTAGCCGCGGAGATGTCGATCCCCATCCCCCTGGCCGCGTCGATGAGCGGGCCCTCCGGGTCCGCGCGGCAGTCGATGACCCGCGCAATCCCCACTCCGGCAGCCTTCAGTGCGATCGCTGTGCGGTAGGCGTCGTCATTGTTGGTGAAGACCGTGCCGACCAGCCCCGGCGCCACGCCCCCGCGCTCGATCAGGCCGCGGGCGGCCGAGGCCAGCATGACGCCCGGCCGGTCGTTGTTGGCGAACGCGATGGGGCGCTCGATGGCACCGGTGGCGATGACGATCTGCCTGGCTCTGACCTTCCACAGCCGTTGGCGCGGCGTGCCTTTGGCCAGCAGGGCCGGATCGTGGTCGGCAAGGCGCTCAAGCAGCAGCAGGTAATTGTGGTGGAAATGCCCGACCACGGTGGTGCGCGGCAGGACATGCACCAACTCGGAGGCAGCGAGTGCCCCGATGCGCTCGTTGACCCATTCGAGTTGGGGCCGGCCGTCGATGGTGCCGCCGGCAATGTCGGCGAGCCCGCCGAAACGCGGGTTCTCATCGGCGATGATGACCCGGGCGCCTGCCGCCGCGGCGGCCTCCGCCGCGGCAAGCCCGGCCACTCCGGCTCCGGCGACGAGCACGTCGCAATAGGCGTGCATCTGCTCGTAGCTGTCGGGGTCGCGACCAGTGGGTGCGGTCCCGAGCCCGGCGGCGCGCCGGATCACGGGCTCGTAGACGGTCTTCCAGAAGCTCTGGGGCCACATCAGCGTCTTGTAGTAGAACCCCGCCGGAATGAGGCGCGAAAGCCAGCTGTTCACGGCCCCGACATCCCACTCAAGGTTCGGCCAGCGGTTCTGGCTGACCGCCGCCATGCCGTCGTAGAGCTCAACCTGGGTGGCGCGCAGATTGGGCTCGTGCCTAGCGCCCTCGCCAACGCCGACCAGCGCGTTGGGCTCTTCCGACCCCAGCCCTACCACGCCGCGCGGCCGGTGGTACTTGAAGCTGCGGCCAAACAGCCTGTGACCGTTGGCAAGCACCGCCGAGGCGAGCGTGTCGCCGGCAAAGCCGGTCAGGCGCCGGCCGTCGAAGGTGAAGGCCAGCGGCTTCGACCGATCGATGAGCCGGCCGGCGGGCGCCGGCAGTCGGTAGGGCTTGCCCGGCATTGGCGCTATTCCTTGCGCGGCTTCGGCGCCGCGTCTGGCGCGGCGTCTGGCGCGGCAAGCCGATCAGCGAAGAATGCCGCCCACTCGCCGCGCGCCTGACGCATGAGGTCGGGCGGCGGCAATTCGGTGATGCCATACGTGGCATTGAACTCCATTGTCACCGTGTCTCGGGCGGCATGAAACCACTTGCCGCAGCCGCGGTCGCAGCGCCAGCGCTCGAAGTGCAGGCCCTTGGGATTTCGGCGCATGAACAGATAGTCGCGCTGCTCGGCGTCGGTGACGTTGTCGGGGTCATGGCTGGCCGGGCGGCGGATATGGGCCTCCCCACCATAGTGGAAGTCGGCCTCCTCGCCTTCCACTTCGCAAACCGGACATTTGATCAGAAGCATTCCGCGCTCCGCTGTATCCCCGCGGGGCGCTGTGGCTGCGCTTGTTCACCTCCCCAGCCCTTCCCCACAAGGGGGGAGGGGGCGAACATGACCACGCCAACTTCTGCTCCTCTCCCCCTCGGGGGGACGGGTCGGGGGTGGGGGCCAGTCCTACCCGCAGCATCTGCGGTCGTCGGTTCAACTCTCATTGTCCAACCTCCCCTATCGCAACCACGCTCAGTGCGCCACGGCCGCGGCGACGCTTTCGTCAATCAGCCGGCCTTCGGCGAATCGCTCAAGGCTGAACGGCTCGGCAATCGGGTGCGGCCGGTCGTTGGCGACCGTATCTGCGAACACAAAGCCCGAGCCCGGGATCGACTTGAAGCCGCCGGTCCCCCAGCCGCAATTGACATAAAGTCCCTCCACCTCAGTCTTTGAGATGATCGGCGAGCGGTCCCCGGTCATGTCGACGACCCCGCCCCACATGCGCAGCATCCTCAGTCGCGAGATGATCGGAAAGGTTTCCACCAGCGCCGTCACTGTAAGTTCGATGGCCGGAAACGAGCCGCGCTGAGCATAATTGTTGTAGGGATCGGCGCCACCGCCGATGACCAGTTCTCCCTTGTCCGACTGGCTCATATAGCCGTGCACCGTGTTGGCCATGACCACCACGTCGATGACCGGCTTGATCGGCTCCGAGACGAGCGCCTGCAAGCAGACGCTCTCGATCGGCATGCGCACGCCAGCCATCTGGGTGATCACCGAGGTGTGACCGGCGGCCACGACGGCGATCTTGCCCGTCTTGATGTGGCCGCGCGTCGTGTCGAGGCCGGTAACCCGTCGACCTTGCAGAGAAATCCCGGTCACCTCGCAGTTCTGGATGATGTCGACGCCCAGCGCATCGGCGGCCCGGGCGTAGCCCCAAGCGACCGCATCATGTCTGGCAGTGCCTCCGCGCGGCTGGAAATAGGCCCCCAGGATCGGATAGCGCGCCCTTGGGTCGTCATTGATGATCGGCACGAGCCGTTTCACTTCGGCCCGGTCGATCATCCGGCAGTCGAGCCCGGCAAGCCGATTGGCGTGAGAAGTTCGCGTCATGGCCCGCAATTCGTGCTCGGTCTGGCACAGCATGAGCAGCCCGCGCGGCGAGAACATGAGGTTGAAGTTGAGCTCCCGGGACAGGTTCTCGTAGAGCGAGCGCGCCAGCTCATAAATTGCGATCGACGCGTCCTGCAGATAGTTAGACCTGATGATCGTCGTATTGCGGCCGGTATTGCCGCCGCCCAGCCAACCTTTCTCAACGACGGCGATCCTGCTAAGCTTGTGCTCCTTAGCGAGATAGTATGCCGTCGCCAGCCCGTGACCGCCGCCGCCGACGATCACGGCATCATAGGAGGGCTTGGGCTGTGGGCTGCGCCAGGCCCTGTCCCAGTCCTTGTGGTAATTGAGCGCATTGCGCGCCAGCGAGAAAATGGAATACCGCATCATTGTCAACGTCCAAGGGATGGGGCCGGAAGTTAGCACCCGATGCGCCGGGCCTCCAGCGTGGAGCGACCTAGTGCGGGGGAAGTGCGACACCGATTTGGGCGATGAGCCGGTGGTATAGCCGGTATGGCCTCGCCCGCAGTGTGCGATGCTGAGACACGCCGATCGGAATGGCGATCGCTGGATTGTGAGTTGCAAATGACGACCAAGCGTATTGTTTGACCCGCAATGCTTCTTTGGGTCACATTTTCCGTAATGACCGCCGTGGCGCTTGCCGCACTGCTGTGGCCGGTCTATCGCCGCAGCGCGCCAGACGCAGGCGGGCGAGATGCCGAGTTGGCCGTTTACCGCGATCAGCTTGCTGAGATCGACCGCGATGCCGCCCGTGGCATGATCGAGGCTGGCGAGGCCCAATCGGCCCGCAACGAAGTGGCGCGCCGCATGCTGGCCGCAGCGGCTCCCGAGGGGCTTGAGCCGAGACGCTCATCATCCGGGGCCCGCCGCGGCGTCTTAGTGATGGCCCTCCTCGCCGTCCCGGTGGTTGCTCTGTCAACCTATCTTGCCTTCGGACGCCCGGATTTGCCGGGTCTGCCTCAGTCCGAGCGCCTGGCCACTGCCGTGGAGCGTTCCGACTTTGTCGCCATGGTGGCCCAGGTCGAGGCGCATCTCGCCGCCAATCCCAGCGACTCCCAGGGCTGGCTAGTGCTCGCCCCGGCCTATCGCGGCATGGGGCGGTATGGCGAGGCCGCCGACGCGTTCGCGCGGGCGCTCGAGTTTGTGCCGGCAACAGCGGGCCTGCTCACCGACCTCGGCGAGGTCGTGGTCCTGGCTAATGAAGGGCTGGTGACGGCAAGGGCCCGCAAGGCCTTCGAAGAGGCCTTGGCGCTCGACAGCAGCCATGCCAAGGCTCGATTCTACCGGGCCTTGGCCGACCGCCAGGACGGCAATTACGCTGAGGCCATGGCCGCCTGGAAGGACATGCTCGAAGGCGCATCTGCCGATGCCCCATGGCGGCCGGCGGTGGAGAGCCAGTTGGCGAGCCTCGAGCGCGACCTGTCGGCAGCGCCACAACTCAGCGAAGACGATCTTGCACTGGCCGAAGAGATGGGGGCAGAGAACCGCGAGGTCATGGTGCGCAGCATGGTTGACCGCCTGGCACAGCGGCTTGAGCGGGGAGGCCATGATCTGCAAGGCTGGCTGAGACTCGCTCAGGCCCGCGCGGTGCTTGGTGAGCGTGACGCGGCCGTGGCAGCGCTGCGCATGGCCGAGCACCATTTCAGCGGCGACCCGGCCTCGCTCGAAAAGATCGTGGAGACCCGAAATGCCCTTGGCCTTGGCGGAAACGATGGTGGAACGAGCCCGTGACCCGAAAGCAGCAGCGCACCGCGTTCATCATGGGCGGCCTTGTTCTTCTCGGCCTTGCCACAGCGCTCGTGCTCTATGCGCTGGAGGAGACCATGATCTTCTTCCATACCCCCAGCGACGT
>CAYWVA010000045.1:0-15128 GCA_964461545.1 uncultured Rhizobiaceae bacterium
TCGTGCTCTATGCGCTGGAGGAGACCATGATCTTCTTCCATACCCCCAGCGACGTTGTCGAGAAGGGCATCGCGCCCGACACTCGCTTCCGCTTGGGCGGCCTGGTTGAGACTGGCAGCGTGGAGCGGGGCCAGGGCACCGCCGTCCGCTTCGTGGTCACCGATACCGAACGAACCCTTGGGGTCGTTTTTGCGGGAGTGCTCCCCGACCTGTTCCGCGAGGGGCAGGGCGTGGTGGCGGAGGGCCGGCTTAATGGCGCGGGCATCTTTGAAGCCGATACCGTGCTGGCCAAGCACGATGAGACCTACATGCCCAAGGAGGTCGCGGACGCCTTGAAAGCCAGGGGCGTGTGGCACGAGGATGGAGTAGGCAAGCCATGATCGCCGAGATCGGCCATTTCGCCCTCGTACTCGCATTCGCTCTGGCGCTCTGCCAGACGGTGGTGCCGCTCTACGGGGCCCAGCGCGGCGATTCGATCTTGATGCGCACTGCTCTGCCGGCAGCGTTTTCGCAGCTTGCGCTCATTGCGGTCGCCTTCGCAGCGCTCACCTGGCTTTACGTCACCTCGGACTTTACCGTCGAAAACGTCTGGGCCAACTCCCACACCGCCAAGCCGCTGCTCTACAAGGTGGCCGGCGTGTGGGGCAACCACGAGGGCTCCATGGTGCTGTGGGTCCTCATTTTGGCGCTATTCGGCGCCGCCGTGGCGCTGTTCGGCACCAACTTGCCACTGGGCTTGAGGGCGCGCGTGCTGGCCGTGCAGGGTTCCATCGGGGCGGCCTTTCTGCTCTTCATCCTGGCAAGCTCCAATCCATTCAACCGCCTCGATCCAGCGCCGATCGAAGGACGCGGCCTCAATCCGATTCTCCAGGACCCGGCGCTCGCCCTGCACCCGCCCTTCCTCTATGCCGGCTATGTCGGGCTGTCGATCGCCTTCTCCTTCGCGGTCGCTGCTCTCATCGAGGGCAAGGTGGACGCTGCCTGGGCGCGCTGGGTCAGGCCGTGGACGCTGGCTGCGTGGATGTTCCTCACTGTCGGCATCGCATTGGGCTCCTGGTGGGCCTACTACGAACTCGGCTGGGGCGGTTTCTGGTTCTGGGACCCGGTCGAGAACGCCTCGTTCATGCCCTGGCTGGTGGCCGGCGCCCTGCTCCACACGGCCGTGGTGGTCGAGAAGCGCAACGCGCTCAAAGTTTGGACCATCCTGTTGGCGATCCTGGCGTTCTCGCTGTCGCTTCTCGGCGCGTTTCTGGTCCGCTCCGGTGTGCTCACCTCTGTTCACACCTTTGCGGTGGACCCCCAGCGCGGCATCTTCATCCTCGCCATATTGTGCGTATTCGTCGGCGGCGCGCTTGGCCTCTTTGCCTGGCGGGCACCGATGCTGAAACCGGGCGGGCTGTTTGCACCGATAAGCCGCGAGTCGGCCCTGGTGGTGAACAACCTGCTGCTTGCCGCCGCCACCGCTGCCGTCTTCATCGGCACGCTTTATCCCCTCGCCTACGAGGCCGTCAGCGGCGCCAAGATTTCCGTCGGGCCGCCGTATTTCAACATGACGTTTGGTCCGATAACGGCGCTTTTGCTGCTGCTCGTGCCCATCGGCCCGCTGCTGGCCTGGAAACGCGGCGACGCCTGGGGAGCCATCCAGCGCCTGTGGATCGCCGCGCTGATCGCTGCCGGCGTCGGGCTGGCCATTCTGGTGATCCATTGGCGCGGGCCGTGGATTGCACCCTTTGGCATCGCGCTTGGCGTTTGGCTGGTCGCCGGTAGCCTGGCGGAGAAGGTCGATCGCATTCAGCTTTTCCGGGCGCCCTTGGCGGCATCGTGGGTCCGCTTGAAGGGCCTCCCGGGCTCTGCCTTCGGCACCACGCTGGCCCACATGGGGGCCGGCATTCTGGTCATCGGCGTCATCTCGGTCACCGCCTGGCGCCACGAGGCGGTGGCGGTCATGACTCCGGGCTCGACCGTCGAAGTGGCCGGGCGCACCGTGACCTTTCTCGGCGAGGCGCCGTTCACCGGGCCCAACTACACCGCCGAGGTGGCGCACTTCCAGGTCGACAGCGGCGGGCGCCAGGTCGGGGTGGTCATTTCAGAAAAGCGAGTCTACCTGCCTGACCGGCAGGAGACGACTCAGGTCGGCCTTCTACCGTTCCTGACCGGCGAACTCTATCTGGCGATCGGCGACCGGGTCGACGGCGGTCGGGTGCTCAGGGCGTACTACCATCCGCTCGTGCATTTCATCTGGCTCGGCTCGGCGATCATGTTCCTGGGCGGTGCAGTGTCGTTGTCCGACCGGCGGCTGAGGGTCGGCGCCCCGGCCCGGGCCAAGACCCGCAGTCCTGTAACCCAGCCGGCGGAGTAGGTCCGATGCGGCGCCTCGCTCTTATTCTAGCGTTCCTATGGATGTCTGCTGCTGCAGGCTTCGCTGTCCTGCCCGACGAGGTGTTGAGCGATGCCGAGTTGGAGGCCAGAGCCCGGGCGATTTCGGCACATCTTCGCTGCCTCGTATGCCAGAACCAGTCGATCGACGATTCCGACGCACCTTTGGCCCGCGACCTGCGTCTGCTGGTGCGCGAACGTTTGGTGGCCGGCGACAGTGACAGGGAGGCCGTCGATTTTTTGGTCGACCGCTATGGCGAGTTCGTGCTTCTGCAGCCGCGCTTCGGCATGCATACGCTGATACTCTGGGTCGGTCCCTTCGCGATCCTGGCGCTGGCCGTCTTTGCGGCGCTGTCGTGGCGTCGGCCGGCGGGTGCGGACGCAACCGGCGAGGCGGCGCTGAGCCAAGACGAGGCGCGCCGGCTGGACGATCTCATGAAACGCGGCGACTGAGGCTAACCTTACCAAATCTTCATCGCCCTGAAATGACGCCGTAATCAGGCAGCAGCTATTGTTCCAGGCCTCATCTTGCATGCCATCCCTGGAGTTGAAACATGAGCGACAGATTGAAACTGCCTGAACAGGTGCAAAACGGCGGCAGGAGGCCGCGCCGCAACCCGGTGATCGCACTCGCCTTGGCCGGTCTCATGGCCGGCACGGCGCTCGCCACCCTGCCGGTGCTTCCGCCGATTGCCCCGGTAGCGGCCCAAGCGATCTTCAACCATGCGCCTGCCGAGGGCTTTGCCGATCTTGTCGAGACCGTTATGCCGGCCGTCATATCGGTCGATGTGAACTATAGACCGGTCGCCAGCCGCCTTCAGGATGAGCGGAGGGGTCAGTTCACCATGCCTGACCTCGGCCCTGACAATCCATTCCGCGAGTTCTTCGAGCAGTTCCGCGATCGGGGCTTCGGCACGCCGATGCCTGCGCCGCGCTCCAGGGCACAGGGCTCGGGCTTCATCATCTCGCCCGATGGCTATGCCGTAACCAACAACCACGTGGTGGCCAACGCCGACCGGGTGACGGTCAGGCTCTCGGACGGCACGGAGTACTCAGCCGAGGTGGTCGGCACCGATCCCAAGACCGATCTGGCTCTGCTCAAGATCAACTCCAACGACTCGTTCCACCATGTGGAGTTCTCCGACAAGGAGCCGCGCGTCGGCGACTGGGTCATCGCCGTAGGCAATCCCTTCGGTCTCGGCGGCACCGTGACAACCGGCATCATCTCGGCCCGCGAGCGCAATATCGGCAGCGGCCCTTACGACGATTTCCTGCAGATCGATGCCCCCATCAACAGAGGCAATTCAGGCGGACCGGCCTTCAATCTGGCTGGCGAGGTGGTCGGCGTGAACACTGCCATCTTTTCGCCGTCCGGTGGAAGTGTCGGGATCGGCTTTGCCATTCCCGCAACCATCGCCAAGCAGGTGATCGGCGAGATCAGGGATAAGGGCCAAGTCACTCGCGGCTGGCTTGGCGTGCAGATCCAACCGGTGACTGCGGACATCGCCGAAAGCCTCGGGCTTGATAAGGCGCAAGGGGCGATCGTCGCCGACGTCACGGAAGGTTCACCCGCCCTCCGGGCAGGGATCAAGACCGGCGATACCATCCTTGAGGTCAATGGCGAGGTGGTGGCCGACCCGCGTGACCTCGCCCGCAAGGTGGCCCTGCTGGCGCCGGGCAAATCCGCCGCGTTGTCCATCTACCGCGATGGCAAGCACGAAACGGTCACCGTCGCCATCGGCACCATGCCGGGCGACCAGGAGGTGGCGGTGCGCTCTGGGGATGGAGACGGCACGGATCGCGTCCGGCTCGGATTGCAGCTTGTGCCGTCCGAAGACGGGCGCGGCGTTCAGATCGCTTCGGTGATGCCTGACAGTCCCGCCGCTCAGCGCGGACTTCGCCCCGGTGACGTGATCCTTGAGGTGGGCGGCATCCAGGTCGACGATCCGGACGCGGTAGAGGCGGCCGTGGAGAGGGCCGCAACAAACGGCCAGAAGGGAGTCCTCATGCTGGTTCGCTCCGGCGAGCGGCAACGCTTTGTGGCCATGCCGACCGCCAGGTCCTAACCATTCGGCGCGCGAGACCAAGCCGCACTGGCTCCGCTAATCGTCGCGGGATCGGTGCCGTCTCGCGCGCCAGTTCCAATTTCCGCCCAATTCCGCTATCTCCAGCCCATGCCTGCATATTGACCGGGCGTATCCCGGTTCGTCCGCGAGCTTGGCCGCTGGAGTAGGTGATGACCATGCGCATTCTGCTCATCGAGGATGATCGCGATGCGGCGTCCTGGCTGATCAAGGGGCTGAAAGAGGCCGGCCATGTCACCGACCATGCCGCGGACGGCGAGGACGGTTTGGCGCTCGCCCGCGAGCGCCGGCACGATGTCATGATCGTTGACCGGATGCTGCCGAGGCGCGATGGACTGTCGGTGATCCGCGCTGTGCGATCTGAAGGGGTGATGACGCCCGCTCTCATTCTCTCCGCGCTGGGCGAGGTCGACGAGAAGGTCAAAGGGCTGCGGGCCGGCGGCGACGATTATTTGGCCAAGCCCTATGCATTCTCCGAGCTTCTGGCCCGCGTCGAGAGCCTGGCGCGACGTCCGACCGCCGGTCCGCAACAGACCCGACTTATCGTCGGAGACCTCGATATGGACCTGCTGGCACGCACCGTGCGGCGCGCTGGCGCGGCCATCCTGCTCCAACCGCGCGAATTCAAGCTGCTTGAATATCTGATGCGCAACGCCGGTCAGGTGGTGACCCGCACCATGCTGCTGGAGAACGTATGGGACTACCACTTCGATCCGCAGACAAATGTGATCGACGTCCACATTTCCCGGCTGCGTGGCAAGATCGATAAGGACTTCGATAAGCCGCTCCTGCACACCGTGCGTGGCGCCGGGTATATGATTCGTGCCGATTAGCCTCAACCTGCTGAAGACCTCCACTTTCCGTCTGGCTGCGGTTTATCTCTTCGTCTTCACGCTGTCGGTCGTGGCGGTCCTGGGCTACGTCTACTGGAACACGGCGGTGTTGCTCGAGCGCCAGATCGACACCAGCATTCGGGCCGAAATCGCCGCCATCGCCGATGAGTACCAGCAGACGGGCCTGACCGGCCTGCTCGAAGCTATCGACCGGCGCAGCGAGCTTGAGTCGAGCCACGTCTATCTGTTCACCAACCCGCTTGGACGGCGGCTCGCCGGCAACCTCACCGCCCTGCCGGTGGCGGCCACAGGCCGCTCTGGCTGGATCGACTTCTCATACGGCGTAGAGTCGCCTCAGGGACTGGAGCGCCGCGCCGCCAGGGCCTATTACAGCGAGCTCGAAGGCGGGTACCGCGTGGTCATCGGTCGCGATGTCGACGAGCTTCGACAGTTCGGCGGGATCATTCGCACCAGCCTGCTGTGGGCCGTGGCCATCACCCTCGTTCTCGGCCTGTCGGGCGGGCTGCTGACAAGCCGCAACTTTCTGCGTCGCATCGATCAGATCACCGGCACGAGTAAGAGCATCATGGCCGGCGACCTTGCGGAGCGCATGCCGGTCTCCGGCACCGGCGACGAGCTTGATCGACTGGCGTCGAGCCTCAATGCCATGCTTGACCAGATCGAGCGCCTGATGGCCGCAATGCAGGAGATCTCCACCAATGTCGCACACGATTTGCGCACGCCACTGTCGCGCCTCAAGATGCGCGCCGAAGATGCCCTGCGCAGCGGGTCGAAGGTCGATCACCGTCAGGCCCTCGAGCAGGTGCTGGAGGAGACGGACAAGCTGCTCGCCACCTTTAATGCGCTGCTGACCATTGCCCGAGCCGAGGCGGGTCAGGTCAGGGATGGGTTGCAGCCGGTTGACGCGGCCGCCGTGGCCCGCGAGGTCGCCGAGCTTTACGAACCCTCGGTTGAGGAGGCCGGCGGCTCCATCATCGTGGCCGCCGATGGTCAAAGCCTGGTCTACGCCGATCGCGAGCTCCTGGCTCAGGCGCTGGCCAACCTCATCGACAATGCCCTGAAATATGGCGTCGATGCCACGGGCCCTGACATCTCCGTCTCGGTCGCCGAGACCGATGCCCGGGTGACGGTCGAGGTGGCAGACCGCGGGCCGGGAATTCCGGAGCCGGACCGGGAGCGCGTGAAGCAGCGTTTCGTGCGCCTCGAACCCAGCCGCACCAGGCCGGGCAGCGGGCTTGGATTGAGCCTCGCCTCGGGCATCATGAAGCTGCACCACGGTTGGCTGGAGCTCACCGACAATGCGCCCGGTCTCAAGGCGAGACTGGTGCTTCCCCGCATCAAGTCCGGCAAGTAGCATGCATACCATTCCGCAGCCCCTGGCAAAACGTGTCAAGCCGCTGCCGGAGCCGAGCGACCAGGCGAGCATCGAAACGGCCCTGGAGCACCTGAGGGCTGAAGACGGCGGCGCGGCGTCGATCCTCTGTGAGCTGGTCAAAGGCACCGAACCGGCTGGGGGTCTGCTGCGCGGCGTTTTCGCCGTCTCTCCGTTTTTGACCGATGTCATGGTGCGCGATCCCGATTTCGCCGTCGCCTGCCTGGGCACCTCGCCTGAAGATGGCCTGGCCACCCTCTGTGACGCCGTTCGCGCCGAGGTGGCCGCGGCGTCCGATGAGCCGGCCGCCAGATCGGCGCTGCGGCGGGCAAGGGCCAAGGCGGCGCTCATCATAGCCCTGGCCGATCTTGGCGGCGCCTGGGAGTGCGACGAGGTTACCGCGGCCCTCACCCGCTTCGCCGATACCAGTCTTGGGGCGGCCGTCGACTGGCTGCTGCGCGAGGCCGGGCGGGCCGGCCGATTGCGCAATCTGGATCCCGGCGAGCCCGGGCGTGGCAGCGGCTATGTGGTCCTGGCACTCGGCAAGCACGGGGCCTTCGAGCTCAACTACTCGAGCGATATCGATCTCATCATCCTCTATGATCCGGAGTCGGCGCCGTTGGCCGAGGGGATCGAGCCTGCGCGCTTCTTCGTGCGGCTCAGCAAGCAGCTCGTCGGGCTGCTCCAGGATGTTACCGAGGACGGGTTCGCGTTTCGGGTCGATCTCAGGCTGCGGCCCGACCCGCGCGCCACTCAGATCGCCATTGCCATCGACGCGGCGGCCAATCACTACGAGTACATGGGGCAGAACTGGGAGCGCGCCGCGATGATCAAGGCCCGCCCCGTCGCCGGTGACCTGGCACTTGGGCACGAGTTCCTGTCGCGCCTCACACCCTATGTGTGGCGCAAATATCTCGACTTCGCGGCCATCGCCGACATCCAGTCGCTGAAACGTCAAATCCATCAGGTCAAGGGCCATGGCGCCATTGCCGTGCACGGCCACAACATCAAGCTCGGGCGCGGCGGCATTCGCGAGATCGAGTTCTTTGTCCAGACCCAGCAGCTGATCGCCGGCGGCCGCAATCCCGACCTCAGGGGCTCGCGCACCGTGGACATGCTCGACCAGCTGGCCTCGGCGCGATGGATTTCACGGCAAGCCGCCGCCGATCTCAAGGAGGCCTACCGCTTCCTGCGCAGCATCGAGCATCGCATCCAGATGGTGGCCGATGCCCAGACCCACCAACTGCCGACCGATGCCGCAGAGTTCGAGCGCCTGGCACAGTTCTCGGGGTTTTCCTCGCCTGAAGAGTTCGCCCGCGCCCTGCGGCACACCTTCGAGCTCGTCCAGGAGCACTCCTCGGGCCTTTTCGAGGCCTCCCCGCAGCTGTCGGCCGACGCGGGTAGCTTGGTGTTCACCGGTGGCGAGGACGATCCCGAAACCGTCGAGACGCTTGCCCAGCTCGGTTTCCAGCAACCGCGCGAGGTCGCGGGAATTGTGCGCAGCTGGCATTTCGGCCGCTATCCGGCGATGCGCAGCGCCCAGGCCCGGGAACGGTTGACCGAGATTACGCCGGCGCTGCTCAAGGCGCTGGCGAAGTCTGGCGACCCGGACGCTGCCTGCATCGCCTTTGACCGGTTTCTCGGCGGCCTGCCAAGCGGGCTCCAGCTGTTTTCGCTTCTGCGCGCCAATCCGCATTTGCTCGACCTCCTTGCGACGATCCTGGGCTCGGCGCCTCGCCTGGCCCAGGAACTCAGCCGGCGTCCGAAAATGTTCGATGCGGTGATCGAGCCCGATTTCTTCACCAGCCTGCCGAGTGACGACGATATTGCGGCGGGGATTGCTGCGGCCGTCCCCCAATCCCTGGCGCTGGAGGAGGTGCTCGAACGGGCGCGCGTTTTCGGCAAGGAGCAGATGTTTCGCATTGGCGTGCAAGTGCTGGCCCAGACCGTCGGGCCGGCCGAGGCCGGGGCGGCGCACTCGCGCCTGGCTGAGGCCCTCATCGCCCGGCTGCTCGGCGCCGTTGGGCGCGACATCGAGGCCCGCCACGGTGCGGTTCCCGGCGGGCGCACAGCGGTCGTGGCCATGGGCAAGCTAGGGGGTCGCGAGATGGCCCCTAGTTCCGATCTCGACCTGATCCTGATCTATGACCACGATGCTGGGGTGGAGGCCTCCACCGGGCCTCGGCCCCTCAGCATGAGCCAGTATTACGCCCGCCTGACCCAGAGACTGATCGCCGCCCTCTCGGCGCCGACTGCCGAAGGCGTGCTCTATGAAGTCGACATGCGGTTGCGACCGTCGGGCAATCAGGGCCCGGTCGCCAGCCACGTCGAAACCTTCCGCAGCTATCATCTCGAGAGCGCATGGACCTGGGAGCGGCTGGCGCTCACCCGGGCCCGGGTGGTCACCGGCCCGCCGGCGCTGCGTTCCGCGATCGACGCCATTATTTCGACGGCTCTGACCACCTCGCGGAACGGCGAGCGCACCCGGGCCGATATCGTCGACATGCGCCGCCAGCTTCTGGCCCAGTTTGGCTCCGGCGGGGTGTGGAACCTGAAGCATGTTCATGGCGGCCTCGTCGATATCGAGTTCATCGCCCAGGGCCTTCAGATCCTGCACGCCAGCACCGATCCTGCCATCCTGGAGCCCACCACCGGCCAGGCACTTCGCAAGCTGTCGCAAGCCGGATATCTGAAGCCCGCCAATGCCCACACCCTGCGCCGCGCCTATGATCTCTATCATGGAATGACTCAGCTGCTCCGGCTGTGCGTGTCGGAAACGTTCGTGCCGGAAAGGGCGCCCCACGAGCTGCGCAGGCTGGTGGCCAATGCCGCCGCCGTCCCTGACCTGTCCGCAGCCGAAGCACTGCTTGCCGAGACCCAGGCGGAGGTGCGCCGGCTGTTCGCTTCGATCATCGGCGAGGTGTGATGGCGCCGCAGGGCGGCCAGGCGACGGAAATCGGCGGTGCGCACGTCCTTTAGCTGTCTGGCGATATGCTCCCGAGCGCTGGCAAGGACAATTTCGATGTCGATCATGATCGCGCCCTGTCGAAAGTTGAGCTCAGGTCCTATAAGGCCGAATCGCCGCAAGGGCTTGGCGACGATGAGAACCATGAGGCGGCAGACCGGAGCGGATGACGACAGAAACGCGAGCTGCAATTGACGTACGCCGGGGGGCGGCTTGCCGGTAGGGGGGTCAGGCGGGGCGGCACCGGACGGCGAGCTTCACGCGAGGTCATCGTCCGATGACGACGTTCTGGAACGCCTTGCGCGGGCCGATCCTGCGGCATTCGCCCGGCTGGTCGAATTGCACTTCCAGCCCGTCTACCGGGTGGCTTGGCGGTTGCTGGGCGGGCGTGACGGGGCTGAAGATGTCGCCCAGGAAGCGTTCTTGCGTCTGTGGCAGAACCCGCGCCAGGTTCGAGACCCCAAGGCGCTCAAGAGCTGGCTCATGCGGGTGGCCTCCAATCTCGTGGTCGACCGGTACCGGCGGCAGGGGCCTCAGGACGCAGGCGAACTTCCCGATACCGCCGACGACGCGCCTGGACCGGAGTTGGCACTGCGCCGGGCCCAAGTGGCTGCTGCGGTCGACGGCGCCATCGCGGATTTGCCGGAGCGGCAGCGTTTGGCGCTCGTCCTCAGTCATTTCGAGGGCTATGGCAACCCGGAAATCGCCTTGGCCCTCGATGTCAGCGTCGAGGCGGTGGAATCGCTTCTGGCCCGCGCCAGGAGGGGCCTCAAGGCAGTCCTGGCTGACCGGTGGCAGGAGCTGCTCGATGATCTGGCATCGCTTTAGTGCCGAGGAAGACCATGACAACTGGTGACCCAAACGACGATGTGACACGAGATCGGCTGGCGGTGGTGCTGGCCGCCTATGGTGCCGATCCGTCGCGCTGGCCGGAAGCCGACCGAAAGCTCGCTTCATGGCTCCCGGCCGGTGACCCGGCCGTTTCGGCGGCGCTGGAAGAGGCCCGGGCTATCGATGCAGCGTTGGCGCGCGCCTCCCGACCGGCGCCACCGGCGGGGGCAGTCGAGCGCCTCATCGCCAGGGCGGCCGGAGTTGCGGGCGAAGTCGTTCCCTTCGCCCGCCACTTTCGGGAGCGGCCGCAGCCCATGCGAGCATCGATGCCGGGCGGCCTCGCCGCGCTGTCTGCGTTGGCCGCCTCGCTGGCGCTTGGCCTCTATCTCGGGGCCAGCGGCCACGGTGACTGGCTGATTCCACCGTTGCTGGTAGAGGATTCGTCGGAGTATTTGACCGCCGAGTTCGACGTCCTGGACACCACGCTGCAGCTCTTCGAGGATGACATCGAGCTATGAGCCCATCCGAAACAGAAGCGACTTCCCGGCCTTCGGTCGGCGCCCGCCGCTGGCTGGTGCCGGTGCTGGTTGCCTCGCTCGCGTTCAATCTCATGATCATCGGTGCCGCGGTTGCCGAACGGATGTGGCCGATGCACGGCGAGCGTGCCGGCTTTCACCGTTCGATGGAAGTGTTGCCGCGTCAGTTCTTTGCGGAGCTTGATGACCAGCGCCGGAGCGAGCTTGGAGCGGTATTTCGCGCCAGACGGAGCGAATTTCGAGAGGAGCGTCGCGCCCTCAGAGAAGCTGCATCGGCGCTGGCCGACGCCCTTGAGCGTGAGCCCTATGATCCGAGTCTGGCGCAATCCGCCATCGCCGAACACGCCAGCAGGAGCCATCGGCTCGTCGATGTCAGCATGACGGTTGCCGGGGATCTGGTCGAGGCCTTGACGCCTGAGGAGCGTCGGTCGCTGGCCGAAGCCATCAGGCAGCGGCTCGAGCAGGAGCGCACCCGCCGTTCGCGCCGCTCGCGTTAGCCTGGCCTGGTGTCTGCCTGACCTTCCAGGCTGACCCGCATCGGCAGCAAGATGGTGACCGTCGTGCCCTTGCCGATCTGACTGGCTATTTCCAGCGTCCCGCCGTGCATCTCGACTAGGGACTTTGAGATCGCAAGCCCGAGACCGGATCCGCTTTTGGTCTTGGTGAACTGGTTCTCCACCTGCTCGAAAGCCCGGCCGAGCTTTCCAAGGTCACTGGGCGGGATGCCGATCCCGGTGTCGGCAATTACGATCGTCGCGTGGTCGTCCTCCCGCCATGCCGTGACGTTCACCCGTCCTCCGTCAGGAGTGAACTTGACCGCATTGGCGAGCAGATTGATCAGCACCTGCTTGAGAGCCCGGCGGTCGACCATCAGCTCCAGATCGTTGGCCACCTCGGTTTCAATCCCCACCCCGCCCTGGTGAGCCCGCGCCGCGACGATGCGCAAGGCATCGTCGATGATCGCGGCCAGCCCGCAGCTCTGAAGTTCGAGCTGCATCCGTCCGGCTTCGATCTTCGACATGTCGAGGATGTCGCTGATGACGTCCAGCAGGTACTGGCCGCTGCGGTGAATATCGCGGGCATAGTCGCTGTATTTTGCGCTCCCGAGAGGCCCGAAGAACTCCTGCTCCATCACTTCGCTGAAGCCGATGATGGCATTGAGCGGCGTCCTGAGCTCGTGGCTCATATTGGCCAGGAACTCCGATTTGGACCGGTTGGCGGCCTCCGCCCTGGTTTTTTCGCGCGAGTATTTTTCGGCCAGCTCCGACAGACGTTGCGACTGTTGTTCCAGCGTGATGCGAGACTTCTGCAGGTCGCGGACCGTGTTCATCAGCTCGCGCTCGGAATCGAGCAGGCGCTCCTCATGCTTCTTGAGCGGGGTGATGTCGGTGCCGACCGAAACGAAACCGCCGTCCTTGGTGCGCCGTTCGTTGATCTGCAGCCAGCGGCCATCTTCGATCTGGACCTCGAACGTGCTGCCCTCCCCGTCGGCGGCCGATACCGGGACGCGCTGGCGCACCAGCGGCTCCTTGGCTGCCCTGGCCAGGTCCTCATAACGGGTTCCCGGCACACATACGCTGGCCGGTAGGTTGTGAAACTGCTGGTACTTCGAGTTGCACATCACCAGCTTGTTGTCGGCGTCCCACAGCACAAACGCTTCCGAGATGTTCTCAATGGCATCCTTGAGCCTCAGCTCGGCCTCCTGGTTTAGGCGGTCGAAGTACTTCTGCTCGGTGACGTCGATGGCAATACCGACCAGATGCGGCGCCTCCTCGCCGGGCGCGCTCGCCAGCTCGCAGCGGGCTCGCAGCCATACCCAGTGGCCGTCGCTGTGGCGCATGCGGAATTCCTGGTCGATGGCCACCCGGCCGCTCCTCAGCATACCGTCGACCAACCGGTCGATCGGCTCGTCTTCGGGGTGCATGCGGTCGGCAACTTCACCATAGGACAGAAAATCGCCACGCGCCTCGAGGCCGAGCAGCTCGAACATCGACTTTGACCAGAAGATGCGGGCCCGAGCGAGATCCCAGTCCCACAGGCCGCACCGGCCCCGCTCGAGCGCTTTGTCGAGACGCTCGGTGGCGACATGAAGGGTGAGGTCGGCCTCCGCGGCGCGCGCCGCCTGCCAGTGGAATGCCCCGCCGAACAGCACCAGCACGGCGAACGTGACTATAAATAGCGCGCTGACCTGAGTGACGTCGGCCCGCCAATCGGCCAGGACCCGCTCGCGCGGCTGGATCACGATGAGGCTCCCTGGATAGGGCAAGAGCGACTCGGCGTACACATAGGCGGGCCTGCCGGCTGCCATCAAGGTGCGTCGGGTCGGGCGCTCGCCCAAAGCCGGGTTGGCAAGGAAATCCGGAACCAGAATCTCAGCGACCGGTCGACCTTCAAGGCCTGAACCGTCTGGCAGGGCCGCTCGGATCAGGCCTTGGTTGTCGATGATGGCAAACTGGCGGCCGGCCGCAAGACCATCCGCGGGCAAAGCCGCCATCAGATCCTCCGGCTGCGGCGGCCTTGGAATTGCCCCGGCACCTTCCCCGCCGAGCATCCGTGCCAGCCGCGGTGCCGCCGCCTGGAGATAGAGCGACGACAGGCGGTCATGGCTGGTGATGTGGGCCTCTCGGCTCAAGATCAGCTGCAGGACCAGGGCTGCTCCGAGACACACCAGGAACAAGCCGATGAGGCTTGTCACCAGGTAGCGCAGCGCCTTTTCACTGACGGTCAGATCCGGCCAGCCGCTGGGGACTAGCGGTAACCTGAGCGACCGCTCCTTGAAGAAGAGCCCGCCGAGCTGCGCTTTGGACAAAGCCTCTCCCCGCGGGTGGTCCCCCTAGACCACCAAGAGAACTCAAGGCCGCCAACGCCGACCCCCGAATCACTAAAAGACCATTGATTCGAAAGTGACATGATTTGTCCAGTCCGCCGGCGCGAGTAGGCAGGTAATGTGAAGAACAACCCGACACCGTCAGCGGGCCGCAAGACACCTAGTCACGATCTCAGCGCTGTCGCGCGACAGCTTCGCTTCGGACTCGATGCCCTCGAGTGCCTCTCTGGCCAGGCGCTGCCGGCCCGGTTCCAGCATGCGCCAGCTGCGGAACGCCGTGGCGAGCCGGGCCGCTACCTGCGGATTGAATGCGTCGAGCGAAACCACCACTGCGGCCAGCAGCCGGTAGCCTTCGCCATCGGCGCGGTTGAACGCTACCGGGTTGGCATTGACAAACGTCCCGATGAGGGCGCGCACGCGGTTGGGTCTCCGGGGATCGAACGCCCCATGGTCGAGAAGCTCCCTCACCCGCTCCACCGTTGAGGCGAGCGGCACCTGGGCATTGAGCGCCAGCCATTTGTCGACGAGCAGTGAATCCTCGCCATGGGCGCGATAGAAGGCGTCAAACGCCTTGTGCCGCTCCGGGCGGTCGAGGCTGCCGAGTACGCCCAGTGCGGCCATCGTGTCGGTCATATGGCGGGCTCGCCGGAAATGCTCAAGCGCCAGCCCGGCGCCGGTGGCTGGATCGGCGGCCGCCATCAGATCGAGCGCCGCGCGCCTTAACGCCCTGCGGCCCGCGCTGTGTGCGTCCGGCGAGTAGTCACCTCCATCATCACCACTTCTTCCCCAGATGCGCTCGAGCCAGTTCGATAGGCTCTGGCCGAGGCTTGCCCTCAGGCGATCCCGGGCCACGTGGATGAGGTCGGGATCGACATTGCTGCCGATGTCGGCGGCCAGATCTGTCTCGCTTGGCGGGGCCAGCATGAGGGCGAGGTAGGCCGGTTCGAGCCGCTCGTCGTCCAGGGTTGCTGCGAGTGCCCGGGCCAACTCTTGAGGTTCGGGGACCGGTTCGCCGTGGCGCAGCGATCGCATGGTTTCAAGGATGACGTCCCGGGCCAATGCCTGGCTCATCTCCCAGCGATTAAAGGTGTCGCTGTCGGTTTCGGCGATGAACGACTGGTCTGCCTTGGATAGGCCGGCGTTGAGGCGCACCGGTGCCGAGAAGCCCCGGTTCAGCGACGGCACCGGTCGCTCCGACACATTGCGGAAGCGGAACGTCTGGGTGGGTTCGGTAAGCTCGATCACCGGCTCGTTGAGCACCCCGCGCCCCTCCAGGTCGAGTG
>CAYWVA010000046.1:0-14965 GCA_964461545.1 uncultured Rhizobiaceae bacterium
CCCGTGTAGAGAACGCTGGGGCTTGAAGCCGCGAAGGTGCGCTTGATCTCGGCGCCGTCGAGAACCTCGACCTCGTAGGATTCGGAGTCTTCAGCCATCGGCACCTCCACCTGGCTCCAGCCATCGCCGCCGATGCGGGTGCGCCGCAGCCACGTGATCTTGATGTCGCTGGTCCCATTCAGGCGGTGCCCCGAGACGTGCACCGGCGACAGCGGCCGACGGCCCTTGCCGGTCATAGTTACGGTCTCTTCGACATAGCTCGAATCCACTGGGTCCCGGTTTGCCGGCCCGACACGCCACACCCGCGCCAAGCCGATCTCGGATGGGCTGAGGTTTGGCTGTCCGACTGCGCTGGTGAGGACGAGCACCCGGGCGCCAGCCGGAACGGGATTGCCTCTGGCGTGTTCAGATCCGCGCTGGCCGCGAAGCAGCGTGGTAAGCTTGTAGCGCCCGGGTCCGGTCAGCTCCGCGTTGACGAACTGGACGATCTCCCACTCGCCGTCGGTGTTCTCGATCGCGATCGTGTTCGCCCCGCCGAGGACGGCGGCCTCGTCGGCCGAAGCAAGGGAACCTGAGAATAGATCGACCCACAGCTCGTTACCGCGGTCCCAGCGCCATACGGGGCCCGACCAGAAGTCGAAGGCGAGTGTGCCCATGCCGGCCGGTACGGGCAGGATGGTGTCGAGCTCAAACCCTGAGCCCGTGGGCGAACGATAAAAGGCGATACCTCCCGGCCACGGACTGAGGAAGGCTCCGATGTAGCCCGGCCAATCGTCGTCGTTGTCGTTCAAGATCGCCCCGTCGAAGAACACGGTTTCGGGCTGGCCCAGCACGGACTCGGAGCCGGGGGGACGGATCCGGCGCGGCGTTGCCGGGAAGGCATAGAGGCTCGCGTCCTCACGCGCCAAGCGACATCGGCGAGCTTCGCCGTCAGCGATCTCGGTCAGCCGAAACGTGTCGATGACGCCGGCATTGACACGCACCACGTCGCCGGCATCGAGGGCGAGTTGCGACGGCGGCAGGGCAAATTCGAGCCCCTCGCGTGCCGCCCAGGAGTCGTGCAGAAATGTCTCGGCCACGGCGCGGGCGCGCGATTCGGGCATAACGACGGGAGGCGATGCGTCCAGTGTGCGGATCGAGGCGACGGTACCCACCATCCGCCTGGCTTCGACAGCGCCGGCGAGATCGTCGCTGGTCGGCTCACCATAGGAGAGCTTTACCACAGCGGGAAGCTCAGATTCCTGAGCCCGGCGTTTGGAGAACCGCTCCGTTTCGCCGATCTCCACCAGGTCGTCGATTTCGATGTCGCGCTCGACCGGAGCGCCTCGGCGGGTGCGGAAGCGCATCAGCCCCTGGCTTTCGACCGCAAAAACGAAGTAGGCGGGAGCGACGGCATCAACAACGTCCCGCGCCGACATGATGCGGTCGATGACTACCCCATCGACGACTCCACCCAACGGCTCCACGGCGTAATCGTAAAAGCCGTAGGCGTCCATGATTTCGGCGAAGGTCTCGGTTCCCGAGGCGGCGCCAAGTCGCCCCGAAATCCAGTGCCCAAGCTCCCAGTTGGGGCCATCGGCCCAGGTCTTCTCGTCGTCGGGAAACGACGGTGCCATGCGAGCATCCCACGCCCAGATGCAGGTCGACTCGGTCTCAATCATCTGCCCGGCATAGACGCTGGAGCTCGGATTGTTGGCGTTGTCGTCCCAGTAGGTGATGGTAGCCTCGAGGAAGGCGCGCGGCATGGCATCGTCGCGCGAACCGGACGAAAAGTACGGCACGAACGATTCCGAACTCTTGGGGTCGAAGAACACGTTTGGCTGGTTGGCGCCCTTGTCGACGGCCGGGCAGCCGAGCTCCGTGAGGATAATGGGCTTGGATTGTGCCACCCAGCCGGTGGGACTGCCTGAGCGACTGCCGCCGGGACGATTATGGTGGGCATTGAGCCACCAGTTGCGTATGTCCTTCTGACGGAACACCCAGTGCTCGGCCGCCGCCGAACTGTCGAAAATATTGGTGCGGAGTTGCGCAATACGCTCGTGCGACGGCTCGTTGCCGGTCACGCCGGCAGCCGGATAGTACCAGTCGTAGTATTCCCCACCTTCGATATTGCTTCTGAGATAGTCGAGGTCATAGGTGGTGGTCGGACCTCTCGACGAATAGTCGAGATGCTCAGCGCCGTCGCGCCAGTCGGCGAGCGGCAGGTAGTTGTCGATGCCGATGAAGTCGACGTGGGAATCAGCCCACAAGGGATCGAGGTTGAACAGCACGTCTCCCGTGCCGTCGTCGGGTCGGTGGCTGTGATACTCCGACCAGTCGGCGGCATAGCCGATGCGGGTTCCGGCGCCGAGCATGATACGCACCTGCGCCGCCAGATCGATAAGACCCAATACGAAGGGATAGCTTGCCCCCCCGTCGCGCGACTGCGTCAACCCGACCATTTCCGAGCCGATGCAGAACAGATCGACTCCACCAGCCAGCGCGCAGACCTTGGCCATGTGCAGGATGAAGCGGCGATACGACCACTCCGCCGGGCCGCTATAGTTGACGGTGGTGCCGCTCGAGGATGAAAAGTGGGCTGCCGTAGCGGCGCCGAGGAAGCTCGCCACCTGATCGCTGGCAGCCGCGGTCTTGTCAGGACTGCCGGCGAAACCAGGTGCCGGCGAAATCGTGATGCGGCCGCGCCACGGATATGGGGGCTGGCCGGCCGCGCCGGCATGGTCCGAATAAGGGTTGGGCAGCGCGTTGTCGGACGCGATGTCCATCATGATAAACGGATAGAACATCACCCGGAAGCCGCGGCTCTTGAGCTCCTGGATGCAGGCGATCAGGCTGGCGTCGTTGGGCGCACCGCCGTAAGCCGGGCGGCCGTCGATCTGTGTCATCACCTGGGCCGTCGACCGGGTAAGCCCCGCCACTTTCCATGAGAAGTCTGACCCGTCCTTATGGGTCTCCTTGGTCGAATTCTCGACCTTGGGACGGATGGTGCACACGCCCGCTCTGAGATCGTCACCGAACCAGGCCGCGACCAGATTGACGAGCCCGGTCGACGGCGCCAAGTCCTGGAGCATGTCGAGCGAGCCCACGAGGTCGGACGCAGCAACCTTGGTGTGGCGGTTCTCCGCCCTATACGTGCCCTTGGCGACCTTGCGAGTGACTTCATCCGGCTCATAACCGAACTCGGTCGAGCCGGGGATCAGCGCCACGCCCTTGATCAGCGGCTCGAGATCGCCGACGACGCGGAACACCTCGGCCGTCATGACCGGCATGCGGTTGCTGTATGTGTCGAGCGCCAGCCGCTCGAACACCACATAGGCGATGCCGCGATACGCAGGGGCGTTGTCGGCGCCTTCCTTGGCGACGATGAGGGAGTCGGCCTCCTGGTCTTCGGTGCCAAGATAGGTCCTGACGGTGGCCTGCGTCTGGTCGAGTTCGCGGCCGTCCAGCCAGATGCGTCCGATCCGGGTGATCGGTCCTTCGGCTAGCGCCACGGCGAAGTTGGCGAAATAGACGTACTGCTTTTTGACGATCTCTTCCTCGAACCGAGTCGCCCAGATCATCTGGCCGGCCATCCGAGAGCGGCCGAAGACCCGGGGGATCGCCGTCCCTTCGATCGACGTGGTGATGTCGACCGACATGAGGCGCGGGCCCTTTACCCGCTGTTGCGGCATGAGCGAGCCGATGACCGCCTGGTCCAGCATACCGCCGGCAACCGCCCCGATGGCCCGGCCGAAAACCGCCCCAAGGGGCCCGCCAATGGCACCGCCAACGGCAGCCCCGACGGTAGAAAGCACCAAGGTTGCCATGTCAGAGCGCCTCCGGCGTCAAGCGGCCGGCGAATGGCGAATAGCGATAGGTCATGGCTCCGTTCTTCTCGCTAGTCGCCGCATCGCAACTCGCTACTGCCGGAAACCGGAAGGCCGCGGCAATCCTCTTCGCCCAACAGGGGCTGATAACCACCTCGCACACCGGGGCGCCTTCCTGGGCATGAACGAAGGTCTGCGCGCCCGTCACGATGCCGGCGTGCCTGGCCACCCGCCTCGGGCGGATGCGAAACACCACCACATCCCCCGGCAGGGCATGTTCAGGCGCAATCTCGACGAGGTGCCGGCGGCCGGCGGCGACCATTGCCTCGTGGCCCCTCGCCTCACCCCAGTCCTTGGAATAGCCGGGGATCTTCTCGGGCTCTAGTCCTTCGACGGCCCGCCAAACGCCGCGCACCAGTCCCAGGCAGTCGCAACCCACGCCCTTGACGCTCGCCTGGTGGTGATAGGGAGTGCCGATCCAGTCGCGTGCCTCGGCGACGATGCGCCCCCGCGCCAGTGAGTGGTGAGTGGTGGGCGGTGGGTTGCCGGTATCCGAGCCAATCCCCAGGTTTTCCATGATCCCTGTTCACCATTCACCACTCATCGCTTCTTCAGGTGAAGAAGCTGCCGCCGTCGTTATCTCCGGTCTCGTTGACGACATAGGCAAACGCCCGGTCGTTGCCCGGCATGTGCGGGAAGCCGCGGAAATTGGCGATGTTGTCGAACTTTGCCTTGCAGGTTCGCAGCGTCTTGTCACAACCGGCGCTGACGACAAATGTGTCGCCGGCCTCGACAGGTTTTGGCGCCCGTTGCCACAAGGTGAGGGTTGCGGAAGCGGTGCTCTTGCTATGGGCCTTGACCTCGGCGATGAGCCCGGCATTGGCGCCGCTGGTCCAAGTCAGCTTGCCGAACAAGAACCAGTTGTTGTTGAAGGCACTCAATCCCGACACCGTGAGCACCCGGTCATCGCTCGCGACATCGACCGTACCGGTGCCCTTGAATGCGGCTGCCTCCAGGTCGACGCCGCACCGCGCATCACCGAGGTCGGCATCGCATTGGCGCTGATAGGTGCGCCCCAGTGTCTGCTGCAGTTCATGGGCAAGCCCGCGCAGTTCGGCGGTGAACGCCAGCTCGCCTCGGGTCACCTCGCCGAGCGAACCTTTTCGCATCAGCACGCGCTGGGAGACGGCTGCCCAGTTCACGCGCCACAACTCGACGCTCGCCCCATCATAGATGCCGGCAGCAAGATCGACCTCGGTGATCGCCACGGCGGCGAGCGCGCCTTCGACATCGAGGTTGTCGATGGCAAGCCCCAGCGAGGACGCCACCTCGCTGGCGGTGAAGCCGGTGGCGGCGGCAAATGTCACCCCGTCGAAGGCAAGATCGAGGTCATGATCGGTGAAGCCCATCACCGTCGAGTCCGTTCTAGTTACCTTCCAACACCAGGCCAGCGTCGTGGCGCCGCTGTCCAGGTGCGCCTGAAGGCCGCTGGGAAGCGTCTTCACAGCCTGATCTCCACGACCGGCACGTCGGTGATGGCGCCAGATTCGAAGTGCGATAAATCGATCTGGATCGAGTCGATGTCGAAGCGCACCGGCACGTCGAACTCGTATCCGGCGGTCACCGCCACGCCGTTGCCGGGGCCAACATCGAATGTGACGACTCCGGTGGTCTCGTCGACGGTCCAGCCCGCCGCTTGCGGCGTGCCGTCCAGCGCCACCAGCACGGTTCCCGACACCGGCTTGTTGATGTCGCGGGTATAGGGGGCAAAGCTCGCCCCATAGGTCTTGACCAGCTGGAAGGCGGTTCTCGACCCATCGCCGGTGCCGATCGCCTGGTCGGTGGCCGCCGGCATCGTCATCGGCGGGCACGACCTGAAATCGGCCCGGTCCTTCCAGCGAAAGCCGTGCAGGCGCGCCCGGCGCTCCTCGAAGAACGCCAGTACAGTGTGGAGATCGTCGAGCGTCTTGATGCCGTAGCCGGCATTGTAGCGCCGCCGAGAGTGCGCCCACTGCTGGTTGCGCTGTTCGAAACCGGAGCCCAGCGTCACCACCTGCGTCCGCCGCTCAGGCCCTCCTGAGGCGCGCCGGGAGATGCCGGTGGGGAATCGGACTTCATGGAAGCTGGTCATTACAGCTCCTCGTTGGGGACAGTAACAGTCTTGCTCACTATGCTCGTGGCCAAGCTGCTACAGATCGCGCTGCCCCTGCTGCACCGCACGCGCCAGCAGGGCGGAGACTTGCGAGCGCGAGCGCTGGAAGCTCGCCAGGTCGGGCGTCGAGATGTGAACCGTGACGTTGACCGCACCGCGACCGTCCGACTGGACGCCGAGGCGGCCATCCGGTCCTCGGGCAAGCGGCAAGACGGCTTCTGCCCCGCGCTCGCCCATCAGGCCCAACCCGCCCTTCATCGCAAACAGCGACGGGCTGTGGACGATGCCTCCCATCGCGAAAGGCGTGATCTTGTGGCTAGCCGCCAGGGGTGAAATGAGACCCGCCAGCTGTCCGGTAAGCGCGGAACCAAGCGGGCGCAGGGCTGCTGAGAGGGTCTGGCGAGAAAACGACGCGATCAGCGAGCGCAGCACATCGGACAGTTTCCTGCTGCCTGTTACCGCGCCTGCAAAGGCATGCGCGATCGTGCGGCCAAAGCTCTCGGAAACCCGCGTCAGTTCCGTCATCTCGAAGCGCAGGCGGCTGGTCTCCATTCTCATGGACGCCGTGAGTTCTTCGCCCGTCTTGGCCATTGTGTCCTCAGCGATTCATTGCTGGTCCGGGAACCGCAAAATCAGTTTGTCGAGGTCATCGCGCGACAGCGCCGCCGTCGACAGGCCGATGGTTCCCGCTATCGCGGCCTCGAGCTCCTTGGGCGTCATGGCCCAGAACTCCTGTGAAGACCGGCCGAGCCGGCCGAGGCCGAGCTCCATGGCGCGCCGCCAGGGAAATTGTACGCTCCCGGCGGCGCCAGTCAGTTTCCCGGCGGCGGGTCCTCTCGGCCGGCGGGGGCAAAGGTCGCTTGCAGCAGATCGACGACGATCCTGATATACCCGGCCGCGCCGCCCTCCACCGGGAACGCTGCCACCTCGACGTCGGTGATGTCTTGGCCCGCCCCGCGAAGTCCCGCGCCGATGATGCGGATCGCATCACGCGCCCCGATCGAGCCGCGTTCGAAGCGTTCAGCCAGCGACAGCAGGTCCTCCTCCCCATAGGCGGACTCCAGCTCGGCGAGGGCGCCCAGCGTCAGGCACAAGGTCCGGCGCCTGCCACCAAGCTCGACGTCGATTTCGCCGCGATGCCGGTTGCTCATGGTCCACGTCAGCCTTCTGTGAACGTCAGCTCGCCGGCCGATTCGAGCGCCAGATCAAACGTCACCTCGCTGTCGTGCTGGCCGCCGAATTCCAGTGCGGTAATCTGGAACGGTCCTTCAATGGTGCCGAAGTCCGGAATGATGACCTGCCAGCTGCGGATCGTGGCTGAAAAGAACAGGCCCCTCACGGTAGCGTCAGAGGCCGCGTCCTTGAAAATGCCGGCGCCGCGGATGTTGGCCGACTTGATGCCGGCACCTGCGAGCAGTTCGCGCCAGGCGCCCGCCGAGTCCTGATGGGTAACGTCGACGCGTTCGGCATTGAACGCAATCGTGTGGCTTCGTAGCCCAGCCACCGTCTGGAAAGTGCCCAAACCGTCGGCGTCGACCTTGAGCAGTAGGTCGCGGCCCTTTTGTGCCGTCATGGGTCAAAATCTCCTTGTGGTGAATCTCAGCCTGTGTTCCACGACCTATGCGATCGGCTCGGTGACGGCCCTCAGCCGCACCGTGCCGCGATACGTCTCCCCGTCCGGATCTCGCAGCGCTGTCCAGAAGACGGTGCTCAGATTCACCAGCCGGTGGTTCAAGAGCGGCAGATCTGCGCCATCGAGGACGCGATCGACCTCGGCAATCAGGTCCTGGACCTGTTTGCGACCGCGGTACCGCGACCACAGATTCACCGTTACGGAATGCTCTTGACCGCGAGAGGTTTGAGTACTCCAGTCGCGTGTCTCAATCTCGCCGATGGTGATGTAGGGAAACGGCGCATCGCGCGGGACGTCATCGAAGACATGCTCGCCGCCGAGGCCGCTCACCAGCTGTGCATCCGCCAGCAGAGCCGCTCTCAGCCCCGATTGTAGCGCGAGCGACGGGCTTATCGTCATGGACAGGCTCCTTCGCCTGGCTTGCGTTAGTTCAGGACGGCTGAGCCGGTGACGGCAGCGGTTTTTCCCTGCACAGGCAGTCGGTCCAGTGCCGCCCGTCTTCGATGAGCGATCGGATCTCGAAGATGCGATCGCCCTCGGTGAAGCGCATGTTGGGGCCAAGCCCGCTTGTTCGCCTGATCCTGATGAGATGGGTGGCCTCGGAGGTAAGCGCCTCGGCCCACTGGCGCTCGTTGCCGAAGCGCGAGCGCACCTCGGCCCACAGCCTAGCCACCGGCTGCCAGGTCACCATGGTGCCGCCGACATCGTCGCTGATGGCGACTGGCGCCTCCAATGTGAGCCGGCGGTCGAGCCGGCCGATGGTCGTCACAGCCGCACCCTGCGAAATGGGCCGAGCAGCGCCTGCACCGCCAGTGGCAGTTGAGCCTTGCTCGCGCCGTTGACGACAGCTTCGCGGTGCTCATACCAGTGCCCGATGAGCAAAAGCATGGCGTGGCGGATCGCCGCCGGCAGGTCGGTACGTGTAGGGCCGTAGCCCGCCACATAGGTGACGGTCACCGCGTCCTCACGGCCAAATGTCGCCGGCCACGACTGCCCGACCTGCAGGGTGACAAACGGCCCGAGCTGATCATCGAGCAGCGCATAGACTGCCGGAGCAAGCGTCTGCTCCACGTTGGCGCCGTCATGGTAGGTGATCGAGGTGATCGACTGGACAGGGGCCAGGGCCAGGCCGATGACGGCGCCGGATGGAAAGCCCGGCAAGGTCTGTCGCCAGGTCTGGTTGACAAGGGCGCGACCGAGGATGCCCGTCCAGCCGTCGAGATGGGTTGCGGCGGCAGAGATCAGCCCCGTAATGAGGGCGTCTTCGGCGTTGTGATCGACCCGGCAATGCAACTTGGCCTCATCGAGGCTGACCGGCATTTCGGCCGGTGGGACGGTGCGGACGGGCTTCAGCATGTTTCACCCTTGATGACGAGTTTGCCGATGGTGAGTGGCGAATCGATCAGCTCGCTACTTGCCATTCGCTATTCGCCCCCTCCCTACATTCGCCGCGGCGGACGGCTCGACATGCGCGCCGACGGCAGCGTCTCCAGGCGCGTCGCCGGCCGCGTCTCCATGCGCCCCCGATGCCGCACGATAGCCGGGACCACGGCAGCAACGACCCCGCCGAGCCTCACGACGGACTCAGCGATCGCCAGCGTCTCGCTGTGCATGCGCACCAGGGCGCGGGCGACAGGGCTCGTTTCAGGTATTGCAACAGCCTCAGAGACGATGCGGACAATTGCCTCGACGATGTCGTCGAGGACCGCGACAGTCGTTTCGGAAACGGCGGCGACTTCGCTGCGCAGCCGTACCAGTGCCCGCAACTGGGTTATGGCCTCCGACACCTCCAGCGGCTCGCTGCGCAGTCCCGTCCGGGCCCGTGGCCGGGCCGTCATCTCGGTGAGCCCCACCGCCTCAGCGCGACGCCGTGTCAGGCTCAGAGCGCGGCCCGCAGCCTCCGTCAGGCCCACTGCCCCGGAAAGAACCCGGACGATCTCCTGGCCGATGGCCTCGACGATGGAACCAGTCGCCTCGGTGAGGCCGAGCGCTGCTGCCCGGACCCGCGCCAGCCTCCTGGCAAACAGGCGGGCTTCCGCAACCGCTACAGCGTCGGCCCGGATGCGGTTAAGTCCGCGCACCCGCGCCGACGCGTGGCCGATCCCGACCGGCTCCAGCAGCGGGCGGTTGAGTCCCAGGAAGCGTAGCGTCTGCTCGCCCGCCTCCATGGCCTCGTCGATCACCAGCACGATGCCGCCGACAGATGTTGCCTCAACAGCCGCCCATGAGACGGCGATGAAGCTGGTGACGGCCTCGGCTATCTCGGTGACCAGCGTCTCGGCAATCCCCGTCGCTTCGCTGTGCAGCCGGGCCAGGCCGCGCGCCCGGCCCTGCCCTTGCGTGAGCCCAAGGCCCTCGCCGACGACGCGCACCAGATCCTCGCCGGTCGACGGCTCGGTAAAGTGGACGTTGATCCACGCCGCCTCGATATTGGCGGTCGTAGTGCCCGATCCGGCCGACTTGTTGGCCATCAGGGCAAAGCCGAAGCCCGATGCCACCACGTCGTCGCGGGTCCAGGTGGTGCCCCAAAGCTCCGTGGCCCCGCCGGTGTCGATGGTCTCCGCCGCCGTGCCCCAGTTGGTCGTGGTGTTGGCGAGGTTGCTACCGACGCGCGACCCCGCTTTGATGAGCATGACCGAAGTCGTGCGGGCGTGGGTTGAGCCCGAACGATAGCGCCGGTTCCTGACCTCGATGCCGTCGATGGTCGAACCGGCCGGGATCAGCGCCGATATGCCGGACGGCGCGGTGGCGTGCAGCCATTGGCTGGTCTGCCCGGAAGTCATGCCAGCCGAAGCGACGGTCGTGGAGTCGGCCGTTATGTTGCCGGGATTGCTCCACGCCACATTGCCGGCATCGGCGTTGTTGGCGCCTGTCGTGACGAGTAGCCAGCCGGTGGAGGCCATGTCACTCCCACGCCGCCATGACGACGCGGGCCGACGAGCCGGTGCCGTCCCACACCGAGTTGATGGTCTTGTTGCCGCCGGTCGCAAAGGCTAGGCAGCCGCCCGCCGCGTTCAGCGACGACTCCAGATGCACTTCGTATTTCTCTTCAAGCGGCCCGTCGCCGGTAAAGCTGTGCCCGCGATCGGTGGCGCTGGTGCATTGGCTGGCCGCAATGATGACCCCAGGATTGCCGAGAGTGAGCGTGTCGGTGAACGTCGAGCCGGAGCTGAAGGCGTTGTTGCCGAAGGTGTCTACCGGCGTCGTAGAAGTCAGTCCCTTCATCACGAACACATCGACCTGGATGCGGGTGCCAGTGTTGCCGCCACCTACGTCTACTGACACACTGCCCGTTTCGATTGTCTCGGTCGCCGTGCCGCGATACATCGCACAAGTTGTCGTTGACGCCGCAGACGCCGTCACCACAAGATCCAGGGTGACGCCTCCGACTACGACGACGAAATTGGAGGCGGCATTAAACTGTGTTTGGTTGAGATGCACCGTCGCCACGATGGAATCGCCGGACACCGCCCCGATAGAAACGTTGCTCCACGAATAGGTGCCCTGGTCGGCCTCAGAAGACACTGAGTCAGAGTGCGAGACGGTCGGAGCGGTGCTCGCACTCGGAATGAAGGGCGGCGGCGTGAACATCAGGCCACGTCCAGCTTGGCACGGATCGCAGCCCGAATGTCGGCTATCGAACGTTCTGGAACCGCCGTGATCAAGGCGCAAGCCGTCTTGAACTGCGTCAGGTTGCCGGCATCGGCCGCCGCCTGAAGGATCGCCGTATGCACGACCGAATGGCGGTTGAACTCTTCGCGCATCACCAGGGCCACGGCGCGCAAGAGATCGTCCGCCGCGTCGATCTGCGTCGTGATGGCGTCGAGGCGGGCTGTCTCGTAGGCGTCGACCTCGGCTTGGCTCCATGCCGTCCACGAGCGGGTGATCGTCACCACGGCCCAGTCGCGGGTCTCCACGTCGGGAGTGACTTGCGTGAAGTAGGTTCCGGGCCTCGTAAACCCCACATGGACGATCTCGATGAAGCGGTGCCCCAGGCCCTCATCGCCAACCTGGACCGGCGACACGACGCGGCGGCCGTCCGGCAGGTCGAAGGCGGCCGGGAGGCTGCTGAAATGCCTGATGCGCTCGCCGGTGTCGATGACCTCGATGGCGTATGGCATTACTGGAGCGCCTCCACGATGAGCAGCGAGCCACCGGTGCCGACCGAGGCATGGCAGCGGAACTTGTGGCCGTTGGTGGTGGTGAAGGCAACGCCCGATACCATTGTCCAGCCCGACGTGGTGATGGCCCCGGCCGAACCGTCGTTGGTGATGTCGATAAGTGCTGACCCATTGACGGTGCCCGGCGCCAGGGTATGGGCGCCGCCGTTGGTGTAGTGCTGCAGCGGCCGGGCTCCCATGTCGAGGGTGAGCGTGCCGGTCGTGACCGTGCCGAGGGATTTGGACGTGACCGCAACCCCGCCGGTCAGCGGCTGGTTCTCGACCGCAAGGTCGGCCTTGCCGTCAATGTCGTCGGTGTTCGTGTTGACCTGCTCAATCGCGGTGTTGATCTTGGTGCGAACAGAGCTAGCCGCTTCATTGTTGTCGAAGGTTTCCAGGGTCATGCTGCATCATTCCAGTTTGCGGCGTCATCCCACGTCAGGGAGTCGTCCCAGACGCCGGCAGGCCACAACAGCAACAACACGAGCCCGGCCTCGAACTCGATGTAGAGGTCATCCCAGTCCGTCACCGCCTCGAACTGTTCGGTGGTCAGCTCGTAGTCGAAGGTGAAGAACTCTTCGCCAGCGTCCTCGGCGACCAGTGAGGCGATGAGCGTTCCGCCTTCGAGGTTGTCGCCGCCGCCTTCGTAGATGTATGCCGCCCCGCCAAGCGGGCTATCGCCGGCTCTCATCATCCGGCAGTAGAGAGTTGCCGGCGCGGTAAGATCGCCACCCGCCGCAGAGAGCTTTATGCGGCAACGACTGCCTACCGGATTGTCGGGCGACCTGATGAACGTCGCATCGTTCGACGACTCGCCCGCAATTGACGAAAACAGCGGTGACCCGCCGGCCTCGTTCGTCCAGTCGCCGACAACACTATCGGCCAATGGCTGCAGGAGGATCGTCATGTCGCGTCACCGTTCCAGCCCGCTTAGGCGCCGGTGAAGTCATGATTCACGAACACCTTCAGCGTGTCGTCGGCCGTCTTGGAGAAGCTGGCCGCGAAGGCATAGCCCGTGAGGATGGGCTCGGACGCCCCCGGCGAGGTGTTGGTGATGATGCCGTGACTGATGGCCGAATGACTGAAGTCAGCCTTGGCGTAGGAGGCCAGGAAGGTGACGATGTCGGTGCCGGCCCCGGTGTTGTCGGAATCGGCGTCGGCCGTCTTGGGGTAGCCCGAGGCGTGCGCCTTGGCGGTCGAGCCGATCATCGTGAAGGCCGAGCGGTTGGCCGACTTGCCGGGTGTGCCGGCGCTCGCCAGCTCGCAGATGCCGAAGGCGTTGGTCGGCGACTCAGCCGCGCCGCGCTGGGCGTAATGGACGTCGCCGGCGTTGGTGACGATGTTGGAAGCCGGAATCAGGAACCGGCCCGCAGGGCTCCCCAACACGGCCAGCACGTTGCGATGCTTGGCCACGAAGGCATCGAACATCGGCACGATGATCGAGCCCGCCGTCCGATATACGCGATGGGCGAAGCCCGGAACCGACGTACGAATGAGCATTGTCTAGCCTTTCTTGACGATGGGGACGACGTTTTCGGAAACCGGCACGCGGCTGTTCGGCCCCGAGGTTCGTCCGACATGGCGCTGGTGGCGCTTGCCCAGCACGTACAGCAGGACCAAGCACCCCACGGCGCCGGCGAGCGCGGCAATGATGAGATCGATCATGCCTCTTTCTCCCCCTCCCCCTCCTCCTTGAGGAGGGCGCGATGGCGCCCGTCTCAAAGCCGGAGGAGGGTCGGTTTGGGAAGGCCAGGCTCAGCTGACGGCGAACTTCAAAAGCTTGATCGCCTCGAAGTTCTGCACCCCGCCGCCAACCCGCTTGGTGGTGTAGAACAACACGTAGGGCTTGGCCGAATATGGGTCGCGCAGGATGCGGACGCCGAGCCGATCGACGATCAGATAGCCGCGGCGGAAGTCGCCGAACGCCATGGCGTAGGCATTCGCGGCGATGTCCGGCATGTCCTCGGCCTCGGTTACCGGGAACCCGATGAGGCTCGCCCGGCCGTCGGCGGTCGCCGCCGGCTGCCACAGATAGTTGCCGTCGGCATCCTTGAGCTTGCGGACCTCGGCCTGGGTCTTGCGGTTCATGACCCAATGGGCATTCTGGCGGTAGCCGGCCTTCACCGAATAGACGAGGTCGATCAGCGCGTCGGACGGGTCGGAGGCCGCAAACGCTCCCGACGCCCCGGAGGCCACATAGCCGATATTGCCCCAGCTCCAGCTGTCGTCGGCGACCTTGGTATAATCGAGGAACCCTTTCGGCTTGTTGCTGCCGTCGCCGATGACGAAGGCGCTGCCCTCCTGCTCGGCAAAGGCGGCCTGGACCTCTTCGGCGATCCACTGGTCGATACTGACCGCGGCGTCGTCGAGCAGCGTCTGGGTGGCCGCCGGCATGGCGTAGAGCTCCATGGCCGGGAACTGCAGCTCGGCCAGCGTCGGCGCCGTCGTCTCAGGCCGCGCTGCGGTCTCGCCGACCCAGCCGGTCTGTGCCCCGGTAATGGCGAAGGGCTTCTTGTACACCGCCGAAGTCACCTGGCGCACACCGGCGATGGCGCGGATCGGCGAGGCCTCGGTGAGGAGCCGGCCGATCTCGGTTTCAGTCTCTTCCGGGACCAGATATCCGCCGTCGGCATCCGAGCCGGCCGACAGGCTCTTGACCTCGAGCGCCGAAAGCCCCGTGGATTCGCCCTTGCGGACATACGATTCAAACGCCGCCTTGTGCTCGCGCCGATGGGCCGGAGCACCGTCCCACGTATCGGCCCCGAGCTGGGGCCGGCGCGCCTTGAGGGTAAGTTCCTCCAGCGCTCGGTTGATGCGCTCCACCTTGGCGACGGTCAGCGCATCGGCGCTCATCCGCTGCTCGATGTCCTTGAGGCGATCGTCGTTGGCCTCTTTAAAGGCCTCGAACGCGGTCATGAATTCGTCGAACGCCTGACCGACCTCGACCGAGGCGGCGGCGCCGGCGACCTTGGTCTCGTAGCCCGAGATGGTCTCGCTCGTCATCGCAATGCTCCTGAACATGGGTAGGGGGAAAGGTGCCGGGCCCCGGCCCGGATGGCGGCGGCAAGTAAGCCGGGGCCCCTTGGCCCGTCACAGCTGCGCGCCTTGCGCAGCGGGGCCGGTGACGCCCATTCGAGCGCCGTTACTCGCGCCCCTTCCAGCATCGGGAAGGTGACGAGCGAGATCTCCCAAAGATCGATTTGCACCAGCCGGC
>CAYWVA010000047.1:0-14864 GCA_964461545.1 uncultured Rhizobiaceae bacterium
CCGTTCTGGCCTCGTCTCGCCGCCGCGAGACCCGCAGGCGGTGGTGCGGCGGCTGGTGGAGGGGCGCCATGCGTCACGTCTTGGCGCGACCGAACCCGCAAGCTTCATTCCGGTGCCCGATGAGCGCGCGCGCGTCCTTGCTGCCGTCAGGACAGTTGTGGCCTCGGCGTGAGCGTGGGGTCCGATCGGGTACGCGGTGGGCCTTGCGGGGCCCCTCCTCCCACACCGCCGGGCGTACGGTTCCGTACACCGCGGTTTATGAAGCGTCGCTTGGGCAGCGGTGCCGGCCGAGCAGGCTGACCAGCCCGAGAGCGTGGAAGAAGCTGGCCCGCCATGCCTGGCGCACCAAAAGCAGACGGGGTGCCGAAGCACCCCGTATGCCCTGGGTCCGAAACTCTGCCTGCTACCAGTGGCGATGGCAAAGCTCCTGGTGATGGCCGTACTGGTCCGCCCATCTGTGACAGTGATAGGGCGCACCGTGATCAATGTGGACGTACGGGTGATAGTAGCTCCCAGCATAGAACCCAGGATAGACCGCCGCGCCTGGGATCGTGACTCCGAACGTCACACGGGGTTTGTGGTACTTGTTGCCGTGCTTCTTATGGTGATTGACCGGTACGACCATCGTATGGTCAAGCAGGGCTTGTGATTGGACCTGGGAAGCGAGCGGCATCGCCGTGGCCGGGCCAGCCGATGCGATGGCGGCGCCCAGCATGGCTGCCGCGGTAATGGCAATGAGCACTTTTCTCGACATGACCGGTTCCCCCTAATTGATGCGTGACTCGCTGTCACTGTGCGCAAAATAGCCAGTGACAGCTCAATCATACGACTTACAGCCTGAACAAACCGTTAGAAGGCCATTCATCTCCCGTTCATCCACTCTGGAGTTCAGGCGAGGATGGGCCTGGTTGCCGAGATGGGCGGGGCAATAACCACCCCCCACCGCGGGGTTCGCGGGTGCGGTCCCGGCCGCCGGTTCTTGATCAACAGCGCGCGGTCAGCGCTAACTGGCAAGCTCTTGTTGGAGTCGTGCGATCTCGTCCTTGATGCGCAACTTCCTGCGCTTGAGTTCGGCAATATGCAGGTCGTCAGAGCTGGGGTGAGCCAATTCCTCCGAGATGGCGGTCTCGAGCGCCTTGTGCTCGGCCGTCAATTCGGAGAGATGCGCTTGAAGGGACATTCACACCTCCTTCTGAAGAGAGAACCTCGACACTGTGCCATATTATATGGGGATTGTCGAACGCCCGTAAAAGGACCGGCGCTCCGCCCGCTGGAAACCCTGACTGACGCCTTGGTTTCACGCCTGGGTGCACGTTTGCATCTTGCCTCGAGCCGCCAGCTTGCGCGACAATAAGTCACTTTGCCGAAGGATCGGTCCCATGGACGGGCGGCCGGAAAGTTTGCGCGAGCGCCTCAACCAGTTGAAGCAGCAGCATCGCGATTTCGATGCCGCCATAACCAGCCTGGAAATGAGCGGAACCGCCGATCAGCTGCAGTTACGGCGGCTCAAGAAGCACCGGCTCATGCTCAAGGACCAGATCGCCCGCATCGAAGACCAGATGCTGCCTGACATCATCGCCTGACCCTCAAAGCGCCTGAGGTGATCAGGCCAGCCCGCTCCCCGGCGGCAAAGACCGGTTTGACCGGGGTCCGCGGTCGTTCACAGTCTGATTACGATTTCCATGCATTGTCGACTGGTGAGCACCGGAACAGTCCCCATGCATAATCAGCGTAAACCCTTTCGGCAGAAACCCGATGGCGAGATCGACCCGGCCGGCGAGGCTGGTTGGTTCTTGCAGCGCGAGCGCGAGCGCCGCGGCGAGACGTTGGCCATGGCGGCGGAAAGATGCGCTATCCATGCCCATCATCTGGAAGCCATCGAGACCGGCGATCTGACGCGGTTGCCGGCGCGCATCGAGGCGCTGCGGATGATCGGCGCCTATGGCGCCTATCTAGGCTTCGACCCGCAGCCGCTGATGCTGCACTATGCCCAGTTCCTGCCCAAGTCGGGCAGGCATCGGGCAGCGTCTCTGGCCAGCGCACCAAAGCCATTGGGCAGCGCCACAATCATCAGTTTCCCGCTTGCCCGGTGCGTACGGGCGCTAAGTTCAAACTCCGGCGGCTTCATCGCCTCGTTTGTTGTGACACTCGGTCTGTTCGCGGCGGCGATCTGGTCGCTGGCGCCGTTTGGCGGGGCGGGCGCACCGCAGCAAGACCAAGTGGTCGCCGAGGCCACCCAGACCCTGTTCGAACGCATCGCAGAGACCCCGGTGGCTTCGATCGCCGCTGTTACCGAGACCCCGCTCGAGGACACGGCCGTGGACGAAACAGCTCTCGCCGACAGCGCCGCAAACGGCCTTGCCGGGCTCGGAGACTTCATCAGCAGCAAGATCACCGCCGTCGACGAGACGGCCATCCGGCCGGACCACCCCAGCGCTGCTGGATTTGGCCGCGTCTACGGCGGTGAAAACGCCGGATCTCGACTGCTGCTCAGGGCCAAGGCCCCGGTGTGGGTGCGCATCGAGGATAAGCAGGGCAATGTGGTACTGACGCAGACCCTGCTGGGGGGCGATAGCTACCGGGTGCCGAACCGCTCCGACCTGGTCATCATCGCCCGCGACGGCGGTCTTTTGACCGTCGAGATCGACGGCATCGACAAAGGCGATCTGGGCGCCCCTGGGGAAATCCTTGTCGGCCGGCCGCTCAACATCGAGACGCTGGCGTCGAACAGCTAGGTCTGCGGTCCAGTCGTTCGGACCGCGAGCCAGGTCTCGCCTCTCCAAGTCGGCCCCGCTGGAGGCGACTCTGGGGGCCGCCTTTGTGCCCTTTGTGCCCGGGACCGGCGCCCCCTATATGATGTTGAGTCCCGGACATGATTTGCCATGGTTGTACTCAACAGCAGAAAACTCGACACAGTGCTGGCGCGCTTCGAGGCGATCGAGCACGAGATGTCTCGCAGCGCCTCTGGAGAAGATTTTGTCCGCCTATCCAAGGAGTATGCCGAGCTTGAGCCTGTGGCGAAAGCGGCCCGGGCACTGAGGGTCATCGAACAGGAACGCCGCGATCTGGAGGACATACTGACGGCGGGCGAAAGCGGCGAGCTTGCCCGCATGGTTGAAATCGAGCTGGCGGCGCTTGAAGCGCGCGCCGAAGCGCTCGACCGCGACATCAAGCTGCTGCTTCTGCCCAAGGACTCTGCCGATGAGCGCAACGTTATCCTGGAGGTCAGGGCCGGAACCGGTGGCGACGAAGCGGCACTGTTCGCCGGCGATCTGTTCCGCATGTACCAGCGCTATGCGACCTTGAGAAACTGGCGGGTCGAGGTGATTTCGGCGAGCGAAGCCGAGGTCGGCGGCTACAAGGAGGTGATCGCCAGCATTTCGGGCTCGGGAGCCTATGCCCGCCTCAAGTTCGAATCGGGCGTCCATCGGGTGCAGCGGGTGCCCGCCACAGAGGCGCAAGGGCGCATCCACACCTCTGCTGCCACCGTCGCGGTGCTGCCGGAAGCCGAGGACGTCGATATCGACATCGACGACAAGGATCTGCGCATCGACGTGTTCCGAGCCTCGGGGCCCGGCGGGCAGTCGGTCAACACCACCGACAGCGCCGTCAGGATCACCCATCTGCCAAGCGGCATCGTGGTGAGCCAGCAGGATGAGAAGTCGCAGCATAAGAACAAGGCCAAGGCCATGAAGGTGCTGCGCGCCCGGTTGTTCGAGCGCGAGCGCCAGCGCCTCGACGAGGAGCGCTCCGCCGCCAGGCGCGGCCAGATCGGCAGCGGCGACCGGTCGGAGCGGATCCGCACGTACAATTTTCCGCAAGGCCGGGTGACCGATCATCGCATTAACCTCACGCTCTACAAGCTCGATCAGGTCGTGGAAGGCTCATGTCTGGACGAGATCATCGATGCCCTGATCACCGAGCATCAGGCGGCGCTCATGGCCAGCGACGCCGGGGCGGTGGCGTGAGCGCCGACCGGGCGGCCACGGTAGCCGACATGCTGGCAAGCCTCAGGCGAAGGCTGGCGGCAGCCGGCATCGCCAGCCCGGCGCTGGACGCCCGCCTCCTCGTGATGGCCGCAACCGGACTTTCCCATGAAGCGCTGATCGCAGGCCCTGACCGGACGCTGGCACCCGATGAGGCCCATGGGCTCGCTGAGCTGGTGGGGCGCCGGTTGGCCCGGGAGCCGTTGTCACGCATACTGGGCGAGCGCGAATTCTACGGTCGCGCCTTCTCGATCGGACCGGCAAGCCTCGACCCGCGCCCCGACACGGAGACGCTGGTCGAATGCGCCTTGAGCTTTGCCACAACGACAGTGGCGCCGCTCAGTATTCTCGATCTCGGGACGGGATCGGGCGCCATTCTGGTGACGCTGCTGGCAGAATTGCCGAACGCCCGCGGCACCGGCACCGACATTTCCACCGCTGCGCTCGAAGTGGCGCGCGCCAATGCGCTGCGCCACGGCGTCGCGGAGCGGGCGCGCTTGGTGTGTGCCGACTGGTGCCGGGGCGTGGACGGCCGCTTCGACCTCATCGTCTCCAATCCGCCCTACATCGCCAGCCGCGACATTGTCCGCCTCGAGTCGGAAGTGCGCGACTACGACCCGCACTTGGCGCTGGATGGAGGCTCGGACGGACTCGGTGCCTATCGTGCCATCGCCGCCGCGGCCGGGCCACTGCTTGCGCCGGGCGGGCTTGTGGCGCTAGAGATCGGTGCCGGCCAGGAGAGCGCGGTCTCGACGGTCTTTGTCGGCCACCGCTGGGGCTTTGCGTCGGCGGGCGCCACGTGGCGCGATCTTGCCGGCCACGCCCGGGTGCTGGCGTTCGGCCAATGTGGCAGTTTGCCCCGACAGCAAAAAAGGGTTGGAATCCGCATCGCGAACCGCTAATTTGAAGTTATTCGGACACCCATTCCGAGCCGAATCGGCTTTTGGGGACCGGAAAGCTGCAAGTTTGCCGCAGCTTTCCGCAGATGACGGTGTGGCGCGAGACCCGATCTCGCGGTCAGGTCGAAACGCATGAAGCTAAACGAGCGGGAGTGTCCGAACTCCGGTTTTGTCCGGTGCCTTAGAGGGATACTGGTGAGCCCAATCGAGACCTGAGGGCTCCGACGCAGGCAAAAATAGCGGTGAAACCGGCTCATACCTCCCAGCCATGGGTGGCTGGCATCCGGATGAGTTTAGAAACGAGCAATGTGAATGGACATGAGACAGGGCCCACACAAGAATAGATCCCGTAGCCGTGGGCGCCGGCCGACCAATTCGGCGGGCCGGGTCTACGAGAGCAACGGTCCGGATGTGAAGGTGCGCGGTACCGCCCAGCACGTCGCCGACAAGTATCTGCAACTTGCCCGAGACGCCCATTCCGCCGGCGATCCGGTGATGGCCGAGGGCTATTTTCAGCACGCCGAGCACTACCTGAGGATCCTGGCCGCCGCCCAGCCCTTCTCTCAGCAGAACCCACAGCAACGCCGGTTGGGCGGCGACGACTATTCCTACGAAGACGGCGACGAGCAGGGCAGCGATTACGACCAGCCCACGGCCGCGACCGGCAACGGCGAGACGCAGCAGCAATTACAACCGCAACCGCAACCGCAGGCACAACAGCCGACGGCCCCTGCGGTGAGCGAGGCGGAAGCCAGCGAACAACCGTGGGGCGGTCCTGAGCCCGAGTTCCTGCGTCGCAGCCCGCCGTCCAACGGCTCTGGCGGCTCCGGCCGCCCGCGCCGCGAGCGCCAGCCGCGCGGCGGCAATGGTCGCAACGAGGCCCCGCCCAGCGCCGAAGTCAGCGATGACGCCAGTCCGGTTGCCGAGGACTCGTCTGAGCCGACGAGCTGAACGCCAGCGATCATAGAAGCACAGGTCCCCCACGTCCCGATTTAGCTCGACACGAATCGCCCCTGCTGCATCCTTTACGCAGAAAGTGGGATCGGCAGTGGCGCGAACCGTTACATCCTTTGTCTGTCAGGCTTGCGGCACGGTGGCGCCAAAATGGGCCGGCCGCTGCGATGCCTGCGGCGGCTGGAACACGCTCGCCGAGGAGGCCCCGGCCGCACCGCTCAGCGGCAGTGCAGGCGCCGCCTTGCCGAAAGGCCGGGCCTCCCGCCTGGTCGGGCTCAAAGGCGCCGGCACCGTGCGGCCCCGCATCATGACCGGCATCGGCGAACTTGACCGGGCCGCCGGCGGCGGCTTCGTTCCCAACTCCGGGGTGCTCATCGGCGGCGACCCGGGCATCGGCAAGTCGACATTGTTGCTGCAGGCGCTGGCCTCGCTGGCAGATCGCGGTCAGCGGGTGGTATACGTCACCGGCGAGGAGGCCATCGACCAGGTGGGCTTGCGGGCGGCGCGCCTCGGCCTGGCCGAGTCCCCGGTGCTGCTGGCAGCCGAAACCAGCGTGCCGGACATCCTCGCAACCCTGGCCGAGGGTCCGATCCCGGCCATGGTGGTCATTGATTCGATCCAGACCCTGTGGTCGCCGGTGATCGAGGCCGCCCCCGGCACGGTATCGCAGCTGAGGGCCGGCACCGAGGCGCTGCTTCGCTTTGCCAAGGCCAAGGGATCGGCCGTTCTGTTCGTCGGCCATGTCACCAAGGAGGGCCAGATCGCCGGGCCAAAAGTGATCGAGCACATGGTCGACACGGTGCTCTATTTCGAGGGCGACCGCGGCCATGCGTTTCGCATTCTGCGCGCCGTCAAGAACCGCTTCGGCCCGACCGACGAGATCGGCGTGTTCGAGATGTCCGACCGCGGCCTGATCGAGGTCGCCAACCCGTCGCGCCTGTTCATGACCGGCAGCGAGGTGCACGGGCCCGGCTCGGCGGTGTTTGCCGGCGTCGAGGGCACCCGTCCGCTGCTCATGGAGATCCAGGCGCTGGTGTCGCCGTCGAGCCTGGGCACGCCGCGCCGGGCCGTCGTCGGATTCGATCCGAGCCGGCTGGCCATGCTGATTGCGGTTTTGGAGGCCCGCGGCGGGGTGCGCATCGGGGCCCAGGACATCTATCTGAACGTCGCCGGCGGTCTGAAAGTGCGCGAGCCCGCCGCCGATCTTGCCGCTGCGGCGGCCCTCGTCTCATCGCTGATCGGCCGGCCCCTGCCGCCCGACGCGGTGTTCTTCGGCGAAATCGCTTTGTCCGGCGCGGTGCGCACCGTCGGCCAGACCGAGCAGCGGCTCAAGGAGGCGGCCAGGCTCGGGCTTTCCCAAGGGGTGATCGCCGCAGGCCACGCCGTTCCAGAGTCTGGCCTTGCGGTGCTCAAGGAGGTTGCCGACATTGCCGAACTCACAGCCTGGATCAGCGCCCTCCCCTGAGCCGGCTGGCTAGCGGCGTGAAGAATATGTGACACGATGGCCAAGCCTGCCTATAAGGTCGCGGGCATGTACCCCAAATGGCCTCAGGGGAGAGTTGGCTAATGCCTTTTGAGATTCTCGACCTCATTCTCGGCGGCGTCATGCTGCTTTCGGGCCTGCTGGCGCTCACCCGCGGGTTCACCCGCGAGGTGCTGTCGCTCATTTCCTGGGGACTTGCGGCCGTCGCTGGGCTCTTTGCGGCCTTCAACAAGGACCTGGTCGCGTTTGCCCAGGGCTATGTTCAGTCCGATGTCATCGCCCAGATCGCGGTCGGGGGCGGGGTCTTCCTCATCGTGCTGATCGTGCTGTCGATGATCAGCGTGCGTGTGGCCGACTGGGTGCTCGATTCTGCCGCCGGGCCTTTCGATCGAACTCTGGGGTTGACTTACGGCCTGGGCCGCGGACTCCTCCTTGTCGTCATCGCCTATCTCTTCTACGTCTGGCTGGTGCCCCCTGAGAAGCGCGAGGACTGGGTGCGCAATGCCCGCTCGCTGGCGGTGATCGAAACGACAGGCGAACTGGTCGCCGATTTTCTCCCGGCCGATATCAGAGCCACACTGCGCAGCCGCATCGCAGCAGGAGGGGTTAGCCGGCAGGCCGTGAGCCCCGGTCGAGCCGGCGAGGACGAAGAGCGCTACAGGCCGCCTGACAGCACCGTGCTGGAGCGGCTGATCGAGAGCACCCAGTCGGGGCGCCAGTCGCCTGGACAACAGGACGCGCCGCTGTTCGGGGGCGAGCGACAGAACTGACGATGGACGCCAGATCACCTTCACATCCGTCTCACCTGGACCTCGATGCCGATCGGCTGCGCGAGGAGTGCGGGGTGTTTGGCGTGTTCGGCCACACCGACGCGGCGGCCCTCACCGCCCTTGGTCTGCACGCATTGCAGCACCGCGGCCAGGAGGCGACCGGGATCGTCGCTTATGACGGCGAGCGGTTTCATTCCGAGCGCCGCCTCGGCCTGGTGGGGGACCACTTTTCCAAGCAATCGACCATCCATCGCCTCGCCGGCCGCTCGGCCATCGGTCATGTCCGCTACTCGACCACCGGCGAGACCGTGTTGCGCAATGTCCAGCCGCTGTTTGCCGAACTGGCCGCCGGCGGCTTCGCGGTGTGCCACAACGGCAATTTGACCAACGGGCTTACGCTGCGCAGGGAGCTTATCGCCCAGGGCGCCATCTGTCAGTCGACCTCCGACACCGAGGTCATTCTGCATCTTCTCGCCCGCTCTCAGAAGCCTCGCATCGTGGACCGCTTCATCGAGGCCCTGCGGATGATTGAGGGCGCCTATTCGCTGGTGTGCCTGACCAATAAGAAAATGATCGGCGCCCGCGATCCGCTGGGCATTCGCCCGCTGGTGCTGGGCGAACTCAACGGCGCCTCCATTCTGGCCTCCGAGACCTGTGCCCTGGACATCATCGGCGCCCGCTTCGTGCGCGAGATCGAAAATGGCGAGGTGGTGGTGATCAGCGACACGGGAGTCGATTCCCTTCATCCTTTCCCCAAGCTGCCGGCCCGCCCGTGCATCTTCGAGTACATTTACTTCTCGCGCCCCGACAGCATTCTCGGTGGCCGATCGGTCTATGAGGTGAGGAAGGCGACCGGCCGTGAGCTTGCCTATGAATCCCCGGTCGAGGCTGACGTGGTCATCCCGGTGCCAGACTCCGGAGTGCCCGCCGCGCTCGGCTTCGCCGAGGCTTCTGGGCTCCCCTTCGAGCTCGGCATCATCCGCAACCACTATGTCGGGCGCACTTTTATCGAGCCGACCCAGCACATTCGCGCCCTCGGCGTCAAGCTCAAGCACAACGCCAACCGCTCGATCATCTCCGGCAAGCGCATCGTGCTGGTGGATGACTCCATCGTGCGCGGCACCACCTCTCACAAGATCGTGCGCATGATGTACGAGGCAGGCGCGCGCCAGGTGCACATGCGTATCGCCAGCCCGCCGATCCGCCATCCCGATTTCTATGGCATCGACACGCCTGAACAGCACGCACTGCTGGCCGCGACCCATTCGCTCGAAGAAATGCGCGCCTATATCGGCGTCGAGTCGCTGGCGTTCTTGTCGGTCGACGGGGTGTACCGGTCGGTCGGCTATGAAGGCCGCGATCCAATTCGCCCCCAGTTCACCGACCACTGCTTCACCGGCGACTATCCCACGGCGCTCACCGACCAGGGCGAGCCCCGGCTGCCGCGCCAGCTGTCGCTGCTGGCCGAGGCGGGATGAGCCGTCGGCTTACCGACACCGTCGCCGTCGTCACCGGAGCCTCGCGAGGGCTGGGTTATGGGCTGGCCAAGGCGCTCGCCCGTGAGGGCGCCCATGTCATAGCGGTCGCCCGCACGGTGGGCGGACTTGAGGAACTTGACGACGAGATCGGGGCCATCGGCGGCACGGCGACTCTGGTCCCGGCCGATCTGAAGGATTTTGCCGCCATTGACCGCCTCGGGGCGGCGATTTTCGAACGCTGGAAGCAGCTCGACATTCTCATCGGCAATGCCGGTGTGCTGGGCCAGCTTTCGCCTCTGGGCCATATCGACCCCAAGGTGTGGGACGAGTCGGTGGCGGTCAACCTCACAGCCAACTGGCGGCTGATCCGCTCGCTCGACCCATTGCTGCGAGCCGCACCCGCCGGCCGGGCGGTGTTCGTGACATCCGGTGCGGTGCAGAACTTGCGAGCCTACTGGGGCAGTTACTCGGTCACCAAGGCCGCACTGGAGGCGCTGGTCAAGACCTATGCAGCGGAGATCTCCAAGACAGAAGTCAGAGCCAATTTGTTCAACCCCGGCGCGACCCGCACCGCCATGCGGGCCAAGGCGTTTCCCGGCGAGGACCCGGGCCGCCTGCCGGCCCCCGACGACGTCGCCGTCGCCGCCCTGCCCTTGTGCCTTTCCTCATGCTCCAGCAACGGCAGCATTTTCGACTTCCAGGACGGCAAGCTCAGCGAGCGTCGGTCATAGCTGACCGCCTCATGACCGACTTTTAGGCCTCGGCCATGTGGGTCCTTTTCTTAGCCGGCGCGGCGAGCGGATCGGGGCCACTGGCCCCATCCGTGTCGCGAAGCTTGGCGGAATAATGCGAAGCATTCTGGGTTCCGGCAGAGGCCTGGCGGGCGAAGATGATGAGGTGGTGGGCCATGATCGCCACGCCTAGTACCGCCTCGATGTCGCCGCGGATTAGGCGCGGCAGCGCGAATCTCCAGAACTCGGCGCGATAAGCCGCCCGCACTCCGAGAGCCCACAGCACCCGGCCGAGGATGGCAGCGCCACGGGCCGCATTGCGCCACGAAAGGCGTCCGCCGGCGGGCCGCTCGCAGCGGTTAGGATAGGTGTTGCGGACCTGGTGTTCGAAGCGGCCAAACAGCGCTTCGGGGCGATATGCCTCGGCCATGCAGTGCCGCCAGGCGGCGACCACCTGATCGTAGCCGAGCCGGAACTCGACGTTCGATTCCCGGTCACCGTTGTGGTTCAGCCGCCCTTCGCGCTCAAGCCGCTCCCATAACGGCGTTCGCGGCAGCGCCTCGAGCAGATTGATGGTCAGCATCGGGATGCGCGAGCGGTCGATGAACTCCAGCAGGTGGCGCCCCGTATCGGGGGTATCGCTGTCAAGCCCCAGGATGATCCCGGCGACCACCTCCATGCCATGGCTGTTGAGGGTCTCGATCGCCTCGAGGATCGGGACCGCCAGATTGTGCCCTTTGTCGATGGCCTTGAGCGCGTCCGGCTCCGGCGTCTCGATACCGCAGAATACGGTTTCGAAGGCAGCCTCGCGCATCAGCTCGAGGATCTCAGGGCGCTTGGCGATGTTGAGGGTTGCCTCGCAGGAAAAGGCCAGGGGATAGCCGTGGCGCCGCTGCCAGTCGACGAGGTGCGGCAGCAGTTCAACAGTGGCGCGCCGGTTGGCAATAAAATTGTCGTCGACGAAATAGACGCAGTCCAGCCCGCCGCACGCCACCAGCTTGTCGAGTTCGGCAGTGATCTGGGCCGGCGACTTAAGCCGCGGATTGCGGCCGTAGAGGGCGGGAATGTCGCAGAACTCGCAGCGATACGGGCAGCCGCTGGAGAACTGGATGCTGCCCAGCAGATAGCGGTCAAGCTCGATCAGTTCGTAGGCCGGCAGCGGGAACTCGGTGAGCGGTCGACGCTCGGTGGTGGTGAGCACCACTTGGCGATCCGGGCGCGACGGGTCGCGGGCCAGCCGGCTCACTAGCTCGTCGGTGGCATCGCCCAGCTCGCCGACGTGGAGATAGTCGAAGTCGGGATAATAGTCAGGACAGCCTGACACCGAGGGCCCGCCGAGGACGGCGGCTTTCCCGTGGGCATGAGCGCGCCCGCAGATGTCCATGATCTGGCGGCGCTGCACGTGCATGCCGCTCACGAACACCGCGTCGGCCCATTGGAAGTCCTCCGCCGTGGCCGGCCTGACGTTCTCATCGACGAAGCGGACGGACCACTCAGGCGCCAGGTAGGCCGCCATGACGAGGAGCCCCTGAGGCGGCATGAACGCCTGCACTCCGGCGAGGGCGTAGGAATGCTGGAAGGTCCCAAAAGAGGGCGTGTAGTGCGGAAACACGCACAGGGCGTTTCGCCGTCTCTGTCCCCTCAAGCCAGCCATCGGGAGCTTTCCAGACCCCAGTTGACCAAGCACAGTACAGATGGGATGGCGGCGGCGCTACAACTCTTTGACTGACGACGGTTCCGGGCGCTCGCGGGGGACGTCAGGTTCGCCGATCTGGGCGCGAAGCTGCTCTGCGGCCATCGACAGTTGCTGGAAGGTGGACTGGGTATAGGCGCCGCTGAAGTAGAGTGCATCCACAACGAGCGCGACCACGGCGATGAGAAGCAAAAGCCGCAATTCGAATACTCCTGCAGGGGCGAACCGTTACCACAACGGCTAGGCCGGTGCCGGAGTTCCCGGAACCACCATACTTCATGGCCGCGGGCTGTTTCAGCCCGCCTGGTCGACGGCGCGCGACACCAGTTCGAGAAACGCCGCTTCGTCCTCGACTTCGGGAATGTCCTCCATGCCCACTACATAGCCGTGCTTGCGCGCGATCGATTCGTAAAGCGGGATGCGGTGATGGACAAGCTGCTCGAAGCCCCACACGGCGAACCCGTCGGGATCGACGTCGGTATCCAAAGTGATGCCGTGGAGTGCCTTGTACTCGGCCCACTTGGCCTCGAGGAAGGCGGGCTGGTAATACATCGGCTTGGGCTGCTCGCGGAAGCGCTCAACCAGCATCCTGGCGAGCTCCGGCGTCCCGCGGACATAGAGCAGAAGCGTGTGCGCGGCCAGCGTCTTGAGCACCGGATCGCCGGCATCCGACAGGGTCACGACCTCGCACAACGAGCCCCCTGAATCGCAGACGAAGTCACGGTAGCCATAGATGTTGCGCGCCTTTTCGATGAATTCGGGAACGTCGAGCAGGGCGGCGATCTCGGCATTGCGGTGCTGGGACTGGCGGCGGCGGTACTCGGCAAACGGCAGTCCGCCCTTGTCCGGGTTGCCGGGCTTGCCGAGATAGCTCGACAAGGGATCAAGATTTTCGAACGTGATGTTGGAGGAAATATAGATCGAATCGGTGAGCAGCAGATTGCGCAAGAACGGGATCTTCATCGCCTCGCGCTTGAAGTTGTCAACAATGTGCTCGCCCATGTAACGGGTGCCGATGCGGTAATCGACCGAATAGTGGAACCATTCGTGGTGGCGCAGGACCTTGGCCAGCGTCGTCTTGCCGACCCCTGACATGCCGAAAATGGTGACCGCTTTGGCTGGCCATTGGCGGAAGTCCTTGCTCGAGGAGAAACGCATGTCGGGTCCTTGACTGCCATGATAAGGCCAATCTAGGCCGGCCGGCGAACGATCTCCAGGGCGGTTTCAGCCATGACCAGGGGTAGCTCGACGCTCACGCCCCGACGGGCCCGGTTCCAGAAAACCCAAACTGACCTATTTGGGCTTCGCGGGGCTCGTCAATCGCCCTTAGCCGCAGCGGCTCAGGCTTTCGACCCGCTCTTCCAGGCGATGAACGTGCTCGCCCACGGCCGCAAGCATGGAGCGCAGCTCGGTAATCGACGTCTTGAGCGAGCTGATATCGGAGTCGGAACTTTCGTGCGGGGCGGTGCCGCGCCCGCACAGGAGCCAGGTGGGACTCACCGACAACAGGCCGGCGAGCATCATCAGCCGGTTGGTGCGCGGCTCGCCCTTGCCGGCCTCCCAGGAGGCGAGCGTGGAGGTGCGCACACCGAGCCGGTGGGCGAGTTCGGCGGTTGTGAGACCGGTCGCCTCGCGAGCCTTGACGATGCGTTCAGCGAGGGTACCGGAACCGCGTTGGTCGAATATCGTCGGCGAGCCGTTCATCCCATCTCCTCTCTGGTCGCTGTGCTGCCATCCTATCAGGCTCAACCGCCGCATGGCAAACTTGCCGGCCCGCCGCTTCGGCATTGCCGTTGATTTCCGCCGCCGTCGCCGCTAAAGACCCGCCAACCTCCAGAAGGATCACCGACATGAACGTCATTCAAGAGCTCGAACGCGAGCAGGCGGAAAAGATCACCCGCAAGCGCCAGTTGGCCGATTTCGCCCCGGGCGACACCGTGGTCGTTTCGGTGCGCATCACCGAAGGCGAGCGCTCGCGCGTCCAGGCCTATGAGGGAGTGGTGATCGCCCGCGACGGCTCGGGCCTCAACGAGAGCTTCACGGTGCGCAAGATGTCATATGGCGAAGGCGTGGAGCGCGTGTTCCCGCTCTATTCGCCCATGGTCGAAGGCGTAAAGGTGCTGCGCCGCGGCAAGGTCCGGCGCGCCAAGCTGTACTATTTGCGCGGGCGCACCGGCAAGTCGGCACGCATCGCCGAGAAGAAGCGTATCATGGCGCCGGGTGCGGTGGGCACGCAGGCCGCTGAGGCCGCGGCTGAGCCGCCGGTGCTGGAGGACGTTACGTTGATCGCCGGCATCGATGGCGCGATGGCCGAGCGGCTGGCTGGCGAAGGGGTGTCCGGCGTGAGCCGTATCGCCGAGTGGAGCGCCGACGACGTGGCCGACTACGACGCCAAGCTCGGGCTTGACGGGCGCATCGCGCGCGAGGATTGGGTGGGCCAGGCCAACGACCTGTTAGCCGGCAAGCCGCCGCGAGCCACAGAAAGTGCTGCCGACCAGAGCTGAGCGGTCGCGCCCGTGGCGGGACGCGCTTGAGGGGCCATACCCGACGACCTGACTACCAAGGAGCTGGCCGAACTGCTCAGGATCAGGGCGCGCAAGGTCTACGAGTTGGTCAGCGACAACGTATTGCCGGTCAGCCGGGTGACCGGCAAGCTCCTGTTCCAGCGCGACATCATCGCGGCATGGCTCAACCGCCATACCGAGTTCGGGGCCGGCGAGGCGGCGCTCAAAGCTGGACTGCACCAGGACTACCGTGGGGCGGCCCTCACCCGCCGGTCACCGGCGGGAAAAAGGCGACCTCGCGCGCTCCTTCGAGCGGATGGTCGAGCGGCACGTGCTCCTGGTCCACCGCCGCGCGGATCACGCGGG
>CAYWVA010000048.1:0-14378 GCA_964461545.1 uncultured Rhizobiaceae bacterium
CTTTACTGGGCCGGCATCGCCTCGACGCTGGCCATGGCGGTCGGAACCGCCTTGACGGTATCGGCCATCGCCATTCTCGCTGTCACCTCGCGCCGGCTGGCGCTCAAGGTCGCCGGTCGCGATTCGGTTTGGTTGTCACGCACCGTCGTCGGCCTCAAGCTGGCGGGCGGTCTTGCCATAGCGGGCCTGGGCGGGCTGCTGTTCTGGGCTTCGCTGGGTGGCTGAGCGGGCATTTCCCGAGGAGGCGAGACATGGGCGAGTATACGGCCAGACTCGAGTGGCAGCGAAACGGCGCCGCCTTTACCGATAACCGCTTCAGTCGAGCTCACCGTTGGCGCTTTGATGGCGGCGCCGATGTGCCGGCCTCTGCGTCGCCGTTGGTCGTGCCCGCTCCCCTGTCGGACCCTGCCGGCGTCGATCCCGAAGAGGCATTCGTGGCCGCCATCGCGTCATGTCATATGCTGTGGTTCTTGTCGCTCGCAGCCCGACAAGGGTTTCTTGTCGATCACTATCGCGACAATGCAATCGGCATCCTGGAAAAAAACGACGACGGCAAGCAGGCGATCACCCAAGTGAGCCTGCGCCCGGACATCGGCTTTTCCGGCGACAAGCGGCCCTCGCCGGAGGAGCTGGAAGCGCTGCACCACAAGGCGCACGAAAACTGCTTCATCGCCAATTCGGTCCGCACCGCGATTTCGGTGGAATCGGGCGCGAGCTGAGCAGTTCTAGCAGAAAAGGCACGGCCGGACGCAACTGGGCGGCTGTAAGACCACGCTACCTCTGGGGAGAGTCGCTGCGCCCGGCCGATCACCGGCTCTGCAGGTTGACAGGAGTATCGCCTGCATCGCCTGGAGACAGTGGCAGTATGGCAATGACGGCGGTATCGCGAAACTGCGCGAACCGACAGGTGTCATTCAGCGCGACAGCCGGTCGGCCAGGCCGTCGAGGAAGGCGAGGCAGGCGGCCAATTCGACCTCCTCGATGAACTCGTCGGGCCGATGGGCGCGCTCGATCGACCCCGGCCCGAACACTGCGGTGGAAATGCCGGCCCGGCAGAAGTGGCCGGCATCGGTGCCGAACGAAACACACTCAGAGCTGTTGAGGCCGGTGATCTCGCCGATCAACGCCACCGCCGCGGCAGCCTCTGCCGGGTCGAGCGCCGGCACTTGCGCGTCTTCGATTGTGACGATGGAGGCCTGAGGCGCGATGGTGCGCATCTCGGGCAGAAGCTCATCGTCAGCGAATCGATCGATCTCAGACAGGATGGCGCGCCCGTCCTCGCCAGGGATCGGCCGAAGTTCCCAGTCGATGACGCAATGGCCGGCAATCACATTGCGCGCCGTGCCGCCGTGAATGGTGCCGACGGAGATCGTCGAATAGGGGGGATCGAACACCGAATCCTCGCGAACCTCGCAAGCGAGTTGCGCCGCAATATCCTGCAGCTTGTTGATAAAGCGGGACGCAAACGAGATGGCATTGACTCCTTTGCGCGGATCGGAGGCATGGCCAGCCAGCCCGATAAACTCGGTGCGCATCTCAAAGCCGCCCTTGTGGCCGCAGACAATGCGGAAGCTGGTGGGCTCTCCGACGATGGCGACTGCCGGCTGCGGGCCCTGCGAGGCCATCTGCGCCACCAGGTGCGGAGCCCCGATACCGCCGATTTCCTCATCATAGCAAAACGTCAGATGGATCGGCCGCTTGAGCGGATGGGCCTGGAAGCCTGGCACGGCGGCCAGCATGCAGGCCAAAAATCCTTTCATATCGACGGTGCCGCGACCATAGAGCCGGCCGTTGCGCTGGGTGAGCTGAAACGGATCGCTGGTCCACGCCTGGCCATCGACGGGCACCACGTCGGTATGGCCGTTGAGCACCACGCCGCCGTCGACGGCGGGCCCGATCCAGCCATGCAGGTTGGCGCGGGTGCCGCTTTCGTCGAGGCTCAGGAACGATTCGATGCCGGCGGCTGCCAGGTAGTCGCGGACATAGGCAATGAGATCGAGGTTCGGCCGTCCCGGCAGGCTCTCGAAAGCGACCAGCCGGTCGAGAATGGCGACCGCCGAGTTGACTCTGTCTTCCATGTCGGGGAGCATTCGCCCGCCGGCGCTTGGGCTGTCAAGCGTTGTCGGCGTAGCCAGCAAAGCCTCGACTGCCCATGGCCCTCGATCTCATTGTCAAGAACGCCCGCCTGCCCGACAGGCGCCACGGTATCGATCTGGCCTGCGAGGCGGGCCGGATTGTCGCCATCGAGCGGGGCATCACGGCGCAGTCGTCGCGCGTCCTCGATGCCGGCGGGCGGCTGGTTACGCCGCCCTTCGTCGACCCGCACTTTCACCTCGACGCCACCTTGTCGATGGGCTTGCCGCGCCTCAACGCATCGGGCACCCTCCTTGAGGGCATCGCGCTGTGGGGAGAGCTCAAGCCGTTGCTCACGTGTGAGGCGGTGTTTGAGCGGGCGATGCGCTATTGCGACCTCGCTGTCGCACAAGGGCTACTGGCCATCCGCAGCCATGTGGATATCTGCGACGATCGGCTGGTCGGAGTCGAGGCACTGCTCGAAGTGCGGCGCCAGGTCAGTGGCTACATCGACCTGCAGCTCGTCGCCTTTCCGCAGGACGGCTATCTGCGCGCCCCCAACGCCGTGGCCAATCTCAAGCGCGCGCTCGACCTGGGAGTCGACGTGGTCGGCGGCATTCCCCATTTCGAGCGCACCATGGCCGATGGCGCCGCCAGTGTCACAGAGCTGTGCGAGATTGCTGCGCAGCGCGGGCTTGGCGTCGATATGCATTGCGACGAGAGCGACGATCCCGCCTCGCGGCACATTGAAACGCTGGCCGCCGAAACTTGCCGGCTGGGGTTGGCCGGCCGGGTTGCCGGCTCGCACCTCACCTCGATGCACTCGATGGACAACTATTACGTCTCCAAGCTGTTGCCCCTAATGGCAGAGGCCGGTGTCGCGGTCATCGCCAATCCGCTCATCAACATCGTCATTCAGGGCCGCCACGACACCTACCCCAAGCGTCGCGGCATGACCCGGGTTCCTGAACTGCGTCAGCACGCCATTCCGGTGGCGTTCGGCGGCGACTGCATCATGGATCCGTGGTATCCGCTCGGCCAGGCGGACATGCTGGAGGTCGCTGCCATGGGCCTGCATGTCGCGCAACTCACCAGCCTGGAGGGAATGCGCTGGTGCTTCGATGCGGTCACCACCGAGGCCGCCCGGATTATCGGCCTTGAAGGCTACGGGCTGGAGATTGGCTGCCATGCCGATATGGTGCTGCTGCAGGCCCGTGACCCGATCGAGGCCATCCGCCTCAAGGCGGCGCGCCTCGCCGTGATCCGCCGCGGCAAGGTGATCGCGGAAAGCTCGGAACGCATCACCCGGCTGGCGCTTGAGGGTCGTCCGGGCCGCCTCGACCCGGCCGATTACGCTCCGGCGGCCAGCAGCGATTGACCCCCGTCCCCTTCCCCGGAGGGACGTTCAGGCTCCGTGGCGGTGCTTGTCGCCGGCGAACAGCTGCTCGATCCTGGCAATCGCGGTTGCCGTCTCGTCGACATGGGCCGGCCCCTGAGTTCGCCAACTCGAAGCCCGTCCGAACCACTGCAACCGGTCCTGCGCCACCAGTCTTTCGAACACCAGACGGCGGTCGGGGCGGACCTCGATCAGCCCATGGTCGAACATCCACGCAGCGGCCTTCAACATGGAGCCGCCACGGCCGCCCTGGGCCTTGCTATAAAGCCAGCTCACCACGCGGTTCTTCATCGTGTGGCGCTGCGGCAAGCGATAGACCGAAACGGGCTTGCCGGCCGCGAAGGCGTCGACCACCATCGATACGCTGTCGCTGGTGACCACCACGTGGTCGGCCTCCGCCACGAGGCGTCGAAAGGCATCGTCGCCTTCGCCCCGCCACAGACGCACCACGTGAGGGGCCGCAACGGCCTCCACGAGAGCGGCAGCGGCGCCGGCCTCGGTGCGCGGGCTGGTGATGAAGTGCAAGGTGCCGCCCGCCTCCCGGGCATAGTTCACCAGGTCACTTGCCAGCCCGAGCGCCGCCTGCCGATCCAGGCGCTCAGGCAAGCTCGTGCCGCCGACCAGGACGGCGATGACAGGCCGGCGATGTTCGTCCGGCTTCGCCTTGTCGCCCGTCACCGCGGGTGCAGCCCCAGGGGTCAGTGGCAGCGACAGCTCGACGATGTTTGAGGCGGCAGGCAGACGATACTGCGGCGTCGTCAACACAAGGTCGAATGGCTCCGGGCTGCCGGCCGGCCGGCCGAGGCACACGGTCTTCACCGCGCCCCGTGAGCGCTTTTGAATGACCCGGGCGATGGCGCTCGCTCGACCTTCCGCGCACAGCACCAGATCGGGCCAGGGAGGCTCGATCGGATCGGATGTGGCGTGATCGAACAGGCGGGTGGCCAGGAACGGGATGGCGGCGGGCTTCGACAGGCGGAACGAGATCCTCTTGACGGTTGTCGGCCACCCCAGCGCCTGGGCCAGCGCCAGCATCTGATTGAGGTCGCCGACGCGCCGGTGGCTCAGGATCCAGATCGTTCTGCGGCGCTCAGGAGATCCGGTCCCGACCATTTGCGAAGCCCGCGGGCTCAACTGGCAAACAGCGGCCGCTCGGCAAGCGTCGGCGTGCGGGCCAGGACCTCGAAGGCGTCGTGGCGGACGTGATTGAGCCGCATGTGCTCGGCGATCATGTCGCGTGTGACGATGCCAAGTTCGAGACACTCTTTGAGCAGCGCAAAGAACAGATGCTCCTGGTTGGGATCGGGGTGGGCCTTGTAGCGGCCGAGCCAGCCATAGTCGCCGACCAGCGCCCGGCGAACCCGGTTCAGCACATGCGCCGGACGGAGCGATCCTGCCTTCTCGGGCGGCCGGAAATCGACCTTGAGCCCGGTTTTCCAGGGCTGCGTTCTGCGCCGCGTGTTGTGCACCATCCGGGTTTCAGGGGTCAGAGTGTCGAAATCGTTCCAGCACGGCTCCAACAGGCCGATGGAGTCCTGCGGCTCGGACTGCAGCGTGATCCAGCCCATGTAGTCACGCTCGAACCGGAACATCTCCTCGAAGTTTTTCTCTACCTGCCAGTGCTTGAGCTTGTGGTTGTCGAGCAGCATGACGCTCGACGCCCAGGCGTGCGATTTGGCGCCTTCGCGCTTGCGCGCCAGGATGGCATGGCCTCCCATGTCGCGGGTGATCAGCGCCATGGGATCGGCGACGCAGAACACGTCGGGGTCGACGACGACCGAGCGCCCCGCAAAGTTCATCAGCGCCGGCGGTGCGAAGCGGAGCACTGTGAATGACTGCAGATCGTCATTGGCCCACTGGCGCTTGAGCCCGTCGCGAAGATAAAGCTGGCCTTCATGAGCGGCAAGGAACGGATGATCCTCGGTGTGGATGAGTTCGACATCGAAGGCTTTGCCCTGCGGGGCGAAGCGCTCAAAGGAGTACTTGGAGACCAGCGCCCCGAGGATCTGCTTGTCGTTGGTATGAATGAAGATGGTGCTCTTCATGGCGTCGAGTCCGGAGCACGGTCAGCCGAATAGCCGAATACAGGGTCGAGCTGATCGGCCACCTGCTGTTCGACCCAGGCCACCTGGTCCGCATCGAGATCGTCCCGATAACCACCGATCTTGCCGCGCCGCACCTTGAAGGAATCGGGATTGCCGGGATCGCGCGGCTGCAGCCGGCGTGTGCCGAAAAAGTTCTCCCGCTCCTTCTGCTGCAGCTCTTCGAAGGAGGCGAACCGGATCGCCTCGTCATAGGCACACTCCTCGAAGCCCTCGCCGATGAACTCGGCGATCCGGCGGAGCTGCGACTTGGGGTCGCGGTGTAGGTCCTCGTAGCGCACCAGCAGGTGATGCGGGTGCTGACTGAGTGCGCCGGCCCAGGCATTGAGATAGCTGATGATGCCGGGCAGGCCCCAGGACGGGTTCTCCAGGAACTCGAACATGGAAACGTCGCTCAAGTTCTGCGGCAGCCGCTTTTTCTCGCGCTTCATCGGGTCAAGGCGATTACGGACGTGGTGATAATAGGAGACGGCCGTGTCGGCCGGGTGGCGGGCCAGGAAGATGAGCCTCTTGGGAAAGTAGGGCGAGGCCTCTCCGACAACCGGCCTCATGTCGTTGATGAACCTGCCATGGGTGAACAGGAATGCCGGCACGGGGACATTCAAGCTGCGCAGCCCTTTGCCCCCGATGGTGACGGTTTCGGGCAGGCCATACTTGGTTTGGAACAGGCGTGAGAGCAGGACCATCAGCCAGGTGCGTCCGCTCTTGGGAAACGAGACGACGGCAATGTCTGCCCGGGCCAGTCGCCTGAGATCGCGGCGCGATTGCAACCATCGCACGACTCCCACCCACTGCGAGCCGAGCAGCGCGCGGCTCGTGCGGTAGAAGAGCGTGCGGCTGTTGTGACCGAGGCTGGCGCCGGTGTCGCGCAATGAAATCTGGCTCGTCGTCTTGGGCATGAAACCGGCTCCGTCAGCTCGTTGGCGGTGGCACTTTTGTCCCTCGTTGGTGTCTCCATTAGGGTCGCGATGCGCACCCCGTGCTCTCCCCTTTGTCGCCCGCCGCGGAGGGTTGGTGACGGGCAGGAAGGCCCTCTGCCTAGAAGTCATAGTCCAGCAGCGCAATAGCGCGGCTCCACCGCGATGCCACGTGGTCCCGGGAGCTCTGGGAATAGAAAGGGCGATAGTCCTTGGTCGCGCGAAAGTTCTCCTTGTCCCTCCGGCGCATATCCAGGTTCAGGCCCAGCCGGGCGCCGATGTCGACGATGGCATTGTCGATTTCTTCATATCGGTATACGCGATCAACGACTGGTACGTCATCGATGGTGTACAGCATCCAGTTCGGCTCAATGGGAAATTCGTAGAGGAAGCGGTCGAAATCGCCGCGGAATCTCCCTTTGGCCGACTTTTGATGAAACAGGCTGACGACGAAGTCCCAGGGGTTACGATCGAAGCAGAACTTGTAGTAAGCCTGGAACTGTTGGCCGGGGATCATATTGGAAATACGCGCCGCGGCGATGTGATCGTGGAAGAATCGCCAGTGCAACGGCGAGTTCCTGCCGATAAAGTCGCTGAACCATTTGTTTCTGGCCGACAGCCAGTCCACCGGCCAGGCACTGTGATGGTTGTTGCCGTCGCGCTTCGGCGAGGAGATCGGCGTCCACACATCCTCAGGGCTCAATTGCGGAACAATCTCGCGTTCGAGGCTGGTCGACGCGGTCTTTCGGCACTTCACGAAGATGAAGTGGCGTGAGTGGCTGACAATCACGGTTCTGCTGTGGTGGGGGCGCTTGCCATCGCCCCGGATTGTGCCGAGTAGCCGTAGAGCGGGTGAAGCTTTTCGCTCACCTGCTGCTCGACCCAGGTGATCTCGGCATCATTGAGGTAGTCCCGGTAGCCCCCGACCTTGCCGCGCCGCACCTTAAACGAGTCGGGATTGGCGGCATCGCGCGGCTGCAGGCGCTGGTTGCCGAAAAAATCGGCGCGCTCCTTCTCCTGCAAGCGCTCGAAGGATGCGAATTCGATGGCATCGTCATAAGCGTCATCCTCGAAACTCTCGCCCATGAACTGGGCAATCCGCTGCAACTGGGCCTTGGGATCGAGGCGAAGGTCCTCATAGCGCAGCACGAGACGGTTTGGATGCCGGGATAGCGCCTCTGCCCAGGCGTTGAGGTAGCGCACGATGGCCGGCATGCCCCAGGAGTCATTCATCACGAATTCGGGCAGCGACGTGTCGCTGATGTCCTCCGGCAGCCGCTTCACGTCCTTCTTCAGCGGATTGATGCGGTTGCTGTTGTGGAAATAGTACGACACCGCCGTATCGGCCGGGTGGCGGGCGAGAAAGATCAGTTGCTTGCCATGATAGGGCGACTCCGGGCCGCCGATCGGCCGGATGTCCTGGATATAACTGCCCTGGGTGAACAGGAACACCGGCACGGCCGGGTTCATGCGGTGCAGGTTGTCGCGCTCGATAATGATTTGGTCGGGCAAGCCGTACTTGGCGTGATACAGGTGCGACACCATGACCCTGAGCCAGGTGCGTCCGCTCTTGGCAAAGGAGACCACGGCGACATCGGCCCGGGCCAGCCGCCGGAGATCGCGCCGTGACCGGATCCATCGCAACAGGCCCACGCGGTGTTGGCCGAGCAGCGTGCGGCTTGTGCGATGCCACGCGGCGTCGATCGCGGCTCTGGTGATCAGCGCCATGCCGGTCTGCTAAAGGCCGGCCCGTTTCAGGATCTTCCTGAAAAAGGCGCCTTTCTCCTGATACGGGCGTTCATCAAACAGTTGCCCGACGGTCGGATAAACCTCGGCGATAATGTTGACGAGACGTCGCGGATGGGAAGTGACGGCGCGCGGCGACACACCATGGATGGCGTCGAGGTCGTTGAGAAGCAACACAAAGCGATTGGCCCCATAAGGGATGGCGCCGGCCAACTCGGCGTGATCGGCGCGAATGTTGCGCTTCTCGGAAAACGACGGCGTGCCGGTCTTCCAGCGATAGATCTGCAGATCGCCGCCGGTCGAATCATCATGCCGGTTGCGTACATAGAACAGGCCGGCAAACAGCTCGACATTGGTATCGAGATGCAACCCTTTCACCGCGGAGGGTTCGGTTACCGGCGAATTCATGCCGACCTGGCAGTCGAGCGCCACCTCGCACCGAGCGGCATCGTCGCTATGCCGGCGCACACCGGCCCGCGGCCGCCCGCCGGGCGCCTTGTCGCGCATCTTCGGTAGCAGCCAGTCATGGCGCAGCCCGATGAAATCACCAAGCTTGTCCACGATCTCATCGAGAAACTGCTGCGAGGTATGGTAGATGACGAAGTCTCTCCACAGCCCCAGGTCGAGTTCGGAATTGCTGTGAACCGTGGCGGCCGAGATGTCGTAGCGCCGGTTCGAGAGCATCGATTTTTCCGGCCGGTAGCGGCTCTGGTTGGAAAAGATCACGTCGGCCGACGGGTACTGCCGGTCGAGCGCCTCGTAGACGTCGTCGGGCAGCGCGTTGTCGATAATGAAATGCGGGAAGGGGTCGCGCCTGATCAGCGACGATCGGAAATTCTGTAGAATGCTCAAATGTGGCGCCATTGTCCCGGTCCTTATCTCAACCGCGCTGCAAGACGTGTCTTGACGTTCTTGAACAGCCTATGGCGGTGGCGCGCCAAACCCGTCTTTTTGGCATGAGGATAGGGTACGACATTAGGAAGGCCGAGAAAATCCGCCAGCTTATCGGCCTTGCGGGGATCGTCGAGGCGGCAGACCAGAAGCCTGTGCGGCTCAAGGCGGCGCTGCACCTCCTCATTGTGCCTCCGATGCGCCTCGATCAGCAGATCCTTGTCCTTCAGCGACACGTCCCGTTTGCCGTTTCCCAGGTATGGCCGGTACTGCACGTACTCAAATGGGGTCAGGGTATGGTCAAGCAGCCACAGGCTCCAATGGATCCTGATGGACTCCCACCAGTTGTCCAGGTTCCGGGTCATCAGTATGAAGCGGGCCTCGGGGTAGCGCTCGGCGAGCACTTCGTAGAGCCCCGGATAGGGGACACCGCAATGGGCCTCGAAACGCTCGATCACCGGGGCGAGAGCGTCGACAACCCGCACCGGATCGTCATCGACAGCTCCGACTTTTTCCATGTAGTCGACGCCGTCCACGTGGTGCGGCCCCTGACAGGTCGTAAAACCGGCGGCCAGGAAAAACTTGCGAATGCTCGTCGTGCCGACCTTGTGGAACGAGACGTAGAATGTCTTCGCCATGGCGCCGGTGCCCGCTGCCGTGGCGGTTGTCATGCGCCCAGGCCGAACCAGCGCAGGACGCGGCGCTTCGCCTGGCCGACACGGTAGTGCTGAAGGCTCTGATCGGCGGCCTCGGACACCCAGTTGATCTGGATGGTGCGCCGGGCGCCGACAAATGGCTTATGGCCATGCCAGGAGTTGTCGCTGCGCTTGAACAGCAGCAAGGTGCCGGCGATGGGGGGGACCTCGGCGATATAATCGTCAAAATCGCGCTCGTTGCGCAACAGCCGCAGCCGGCCGCCCTCCGAGTCCCAGTTCTGATTGAGATAGATGAGGGCGGTGACGACCTTGGACGGCGCGTCGGTGTGGATGTTGCCGTCGCTCTTTTGTGACAGGGCACGCACCGTCACCACATGCTTGAGGCCCGCCAGGTCGAGACCGAATTTTTCCTCGATCGCGGCGCGGAATGCCGGTCCCTTGATCTCATCGATGAAAGCGCTGAAGTGCGGCCCGAAACGCAATTCCTCGAGGGGAAAATTCCCGGCCTGCTCGATCGCCGGGAAATCGCCGTTGACATCGTCCAGCCGATCGGGGCTCAGGAATGCCGGGACGATGATGAAATCGAACGGATCGGCGACCTTCGCCGTCGCCTTGAACGCCTCAATATCGAGATATGCCATAGCTCCGTTTCCCGTCACGACCCGCCTGCCGCAATGTGCTTGCCGACCTGGCGGGAGGAATAGCCCAGTCCCTGATCGAGTTCTTTGTCGATGATGGCTTCGAGTTCGCCACACTCGTCTGGCGAAAAATAGTCGCGGTAGCCGAACACTTTGGCGCGCCGCACCTTGAACGACTCAGGATCGTCGGGATCGCCGGGTCGCAGCCGAGGCGAGTCGAAGGCGTTGTCCAATTCGGCCGCCCGGAGGCGCTCGAACGAGGTGAACGCTGCCGCTTCGGCAGCGTCCTCGAAAGCGGTTTCGGCCCCGGCGAACTGAAGTATGGCCGCAAGCTCGCGCGCCGGGTCATGGCGCATGTCCTCATAGCGGACGATGTGGGCCCGGGGCATCGCGGCGGCATGCCTGGCGCAGCCGTTGTAGAACCGAATGGCTTCACGCAGGCCCCAGTGGGAATTGAGGGCGAAGTCGATCATCGCCACGCCGGAAAGATCGAGCGGCCAGTCATTGAACAGCTTGCGCTCGTGCACCGCGTGCTTGTGGATGTGGAAGTAGAGAGACACGATGACATCTAGCGGATGGCGCAGGAGAAACACTGCGGATTTGTGAACAAGCTCGCCGTCCGGTGCCGGCCGGGCAATTAGGCGGGCGATGTATTGATAACCGGCCATGTGAAGGCGCGGGATGGCCGGATTAAGGCGGTGGTAGCGCTCGATGCGTGGAATGACCGACTCCGGCAGTCCGTATTTGCGCTGATAGACGCGCGCCAGTTGGAACCTGAGCCAGGTGCTGCCGCTCTTGGGATGGGCAATGACGGTGAGGTCGGCGCCCCTCAGGCGATGCCGCTCGAGGCGGTCGCGCACCGCCCGGCGCAGCGCAATGCGCGACTGGTCCGGCAACAGCGCGATCATCGCCTCGCCGGCTCGCTCCAATACCCTCGCCGTGCCAATCATGAACGTCCGCTGACCTGAATGGCCGCAAGGGCCCTTTTTTGGGCGCTCCGCCCTTTGGGGCTGGCTTATAAGGTCGGGCGAGGCCGCTGTCGAGGCGGTAGGCAGGTAGCTCAGGATCAGTTTGCCTTGCCGGCAAATCCCACTTAATCTGGCAAGGCAATCCACGCGAGAACAAGGGAGGACGTCCATGCGAAGATTGTTCCTCGGCATCACGTCGCTGGCCGCGTTTGTGGCCATTGCCGCCCCGGAAGCGCCGGCCCAACAGCAGTTCGTCACCATCGGCACCGGCGGTGTGACCGGCGTCTATTATCCGGCCGGCGGCTCCATCTGCCGTTTGGTCAATCAAGGCCGCAGCGAGCACGGCATCCGCTGCTCGGCCGAATCGACCGGCGGCTCGGTGTTCAATGTCAATACCATCAGTGAAGGCGAGCTTGACATGGGCGTGGTGCAGTCGGATGTGCAGTACAACGCCTATAGTGGCGTCGTACAGTTTGCCGACACCGGCGCGGTCGAAAAGCTCCGCGCCGTGTTTTCTCTCCATCCTGAGCCATTCACGGTGGTCGTGCGGCCAGGTTCGGGGATCACCGGCTTTGAGGACCTCAAAGGCAAGCGGGTCAACGTCGGCAATCCCGGCTCCGGCCAGCGGGCAACCGTCGAGATCTTGATGGATCGCTACGGCTGGACCATGGGCGACTTCGCGCTCGCCTCCGAACTGCCGTCACGTGAACAGGCAGCGGCTCTGTGTGACAACCGCGTCGATGCCATTTTGTTCACCGTCGGTCACCCCACCGGATCGATCGCCGAGCCGGTCGCAACCTGCGATGCAGAGCTCATAAATGTCACCGGCGACATAGTCGACCAGCTGGTCGAGGAGCACTCGTACTACTTCCATGCCACGATCCCGGCCGGCATGTACAACAACGCTGAAGACATCCAGACCTTTGGTGTCGGCGCCACCGTCGTCTCCTCCACCGACACCTCGCCGGAGGTCGTCTACCAGGTGACCAAGGCGGTGTTCGAGAACTTCGACGAGTTCAAGAATCTCCATCCGGCCTTTGCGGTGCTGGAGAAAGAAAACATGGTGTCGATGGGCTTGTCGGCTCCGCTGCATGAAGGTGCGGAGCGCTATTTCAAGGAAGCAGGCCTGCTGAACTAGACCGCATCTGCCAGGAAGGCGGGGCCAGGCGCCCCGCCTCCTGTTTGGGGGGATCGGACGATGGCCCAGAGCACCAGCGATGCCGCCGTGCCGGAAGACGACCGGTCGGTAGATCTCGCCGCAGTGGCCGATACCGGAGCCCGGGCGCCGGCCGGCGTGGCCGGCAAGTTTCTTTATGGCGTGGCCGTCGCCTGGTCGCTGTTCCAGCTGTGGTATGCCTCGCCGCTGGCCTTCTACTTCAATATTTTGATCTTCAACGATACCCAGGCCCGCGCCATTCACCTGGCATTCGCCATGTTCCTGGCCTTCACCGCGTTTCCGGGGATCATCAAGCGTGCCAGCCGGCTGCCGATCTTCGGGGTGTTGTATCTGATCGGTGGCTCGGTGTTTCTGATCTACGCCGCAAGCCTGGCGCTCGCCGGCAACCCGCAGTGGCCGATCTTCGCTGTCATGGGCGCGTTGGCGGTGATCGCCGCCTGGGCGGCAAGCCGTCCGGGCCCGCTCGACCGCGTTCCGGTGGCCGATTGGCTGTTGGCGATCCTTGGGGCAGGAAGTGCGGCTTACCTCTATCTCTTCTACCAGCAGCTGGCGATGCGTCCGGGCCTGCCAACGCTGACCGATCTCGTGGTCGCCGGGGCCGGAATCGTGCTGCTGCTTGAGGCCACCCGGCGGTCACTGGGACCGCCGCTGATGTTCATCGCCCTCATCTTCCTGCTCTACACCTTCGCCGGGCCCTACATGCCGGACGTGATCGCCCACCGCGGCGCCTCGTTCCAGCGGGCCATGTCGCAGCAGTGGCTGTCGGCCGAAGGGGTCTTCGGCATCGCGCTTGGGGTCTCCACCAGTTTCGTCTTCCTGTTCGTGCTGTTCGGCGCCCTGCTCGAGAGGGCCGGAGCCGGAAACTACTTCATTCAGGTGGCGTTCGCCCTGCTCGGGCACCTGCGCGGCGGTCCGGCCAAGGCGGCGGTCGTGGCCTCCGGCATGACCGGGCTCATCTCCGGCTCATCCATCGCCAACACGGTGACCACCGGCACCTTTACGATCCCGCTGATGAAACGCGTCGGCTTCTCGGCGGAAAAGGCCGGTGCGGTCGAAGTCTCAAGCTCCGTCAACGGCCAGATCATGCCGCCGGTGATGGGTGCGGCCGCCTTCCTGATGGTGGAGTATGTCGGTATCCCCTACATCGAGGTGATCCGCCATGCCCTGCTGCCGGCCGTCATCTCCTATATCGCACTGTTCTACATCGTTCATCTCGAGGCGCTGAAGGCCGATATGGAGGGCCTGCCGCGGCGGCGCCCGACGAGCTTCGTGCGCAGCGTGGCCTCGTTCGGAATGACCGCTGCTGGCCTCGTCATCCTGTCGGCCATCGTCTATTACGGCATCGGCTGGACCCGCACGGTGTTCGGGCCGAGCGCCAACTACCTCGTCGCCGTCGGCGTGCTTGTCGCCTATGTCGGCCTGCTGTGGCTGTCGGCCCAGGTCCCGACGCTCGAGCTTGACGACCCCAACAGCCCGCTCATAGAGCTGCCCGATGCGCAGCCGACGATCCTGTCTGGACTGCATTTCCTGCTGCCGGTAGTGGTGCTGATCTGGGCTCTGATCGTGGAGCGTCTGTCGCCCGGCCTGTCGGCCTTCTATGCCGTCGCCTTCATGATCTTCATCCTGCTCACCCAGCGTCCGATCACCGCCTTGATGCGCGGCGGCGGCGACGGCCTGGGCCAGGCCGTGGTGCAGGGCGTGATAGAGTTCTTCGACGGCTTGGCGGCCGGTGCCCGCAACATGGTCGGCATCGGCGTGGCGACGGCGGCGGCCGGCATCATCGTCGGCACCGTGGCCCAGACCGGCCTCGGCGG
>CAYWVA010000049.1:0-4611 GCA_964461545.1 uncultured Rhizobiaceae bacterium
GCTCCGCGCCGGTCACCGCAAGGCTCCCCGGCCCGCCGCTGCCTGTGAACTCGCCGGCGCCCACCCGTCCGTCGGGGTGGGCCCAGCCGGCGCTGGGCCCGGCGATGACGCCGGTCAATGTGGACATGCTCGCCGCCCAGGTCGTTCGCCAGATCGACCGCCGAATCACCGCCTGGCGCGAGCGGACCGGCAGGGCCTGAGGAGGAAGAGCCATGGGCCTAGAACGCGCCGAGGTCCTCATCGAGCATACGGGCGAGTCCTTCACCGTGATGTTCAACCCGGAAGAATACGCGATCAAGGAGGACAACAACTACGCCTCTCAAAACATACCCGGCCTCAGCGCTCCGATCCTGCAGTTCACCCACGGCAACATGCGAACCCTCGACATGGAGCTGTTCTTCGACACTGTCGATGCCGGCACCGATGTGCGTGACAGGATCGCCGACATCAAGCGCCTACTGGAGATCGATAGCGATCTGCACGCCCCTCCCGTCGTCCAGATCTCCTGGGGGTCGCTGCAGTTTCGTGGGGTGCTGGCCAGTGCCAACCAGACATTCGTAAAGTTTCTGCCTGACGGCCGCCCGGTGCGGGCGCGGGTCAATGTCACCTTCAATGAGTTTGTCGACCTTGGTCGCGAATCGCGCGCCGTCAATCGCCAGACGGCCAACTTCACCAAGGTTCATCTCGTCCGCGAGCGCGAGACGCTCAGCCAGATTGCCGGCAAGCACTTCAAGGATCCGTCCATGTGGCGGGCCATCGCCATTGAAAACGGCATCGATGACCCGCGGGCCGACCTCACGGGCATCGAGCTGCGCGTTCCGCCGCTGCCCTACGCGGATCCGGAGACCGGCGAGGTGCTGAGGTGAGCCTCTACCCCACATATGCTCCGGATTTTGCGGTTCACATTAACGGCGATCCGCTGCCGCCGATGGTGCGGGCGGCGGTGATCGGCGTCAGCTACCAGGACGGCCAGAACGAAGCCGATCGCGTCGAGATCAATATCGCCAATCCGAACCTGGTCTGGCTGCGCAAGCACATTCGCGGGCTCGGCTTCCAGCCGTTTCCGACAGGAATCCGCGTCGGCGCCTATCCCGGCATCAACGCCACGCCGTCCGGCGTGTTCGACATGGACAACAAGCTCGAGCTGGCCATGGGATATGCACCAGATCCGCTCGAGCCGATGTTCGAAGGCGAGATCACCGGCATCGAGGCGTCGTTTCCAAACGGTGGCATGCCGACCATGAAGGTGGTTGCCCTCGATTACCTCAACCGCCTTGCGCGTGGGACCAAATCGCGCGGCTTCGGCCTGCTGCCCGATTTCCTTATCGCCTCGATCCTCAGCGCCGAAAGCCTGCTGGTACCAACGATCGATCCGGCGATAACCGGGGCGTCGACGGCACTGGCGGCGATCAACTTCATTTTTGGCGGGTCGGGCCGAAAGCAGCCCGGTGTCAGCGACCTGCAACTGCTGCAGGCAATCGCCGACGATTACGACGCCGATTTCTGGGTGGACGGCAACATCCTCTATCTGTCGCGCTTCATCAAGGAATACGACCCGCGCCTGAAGCTGACCTGGGGCGAGAACCTGCAGGATTTCTCGCCCAGACTTAGCACTGTGGGTCAGGTCGCCGGCGTCAGCGTCCGCTTTACGCTGCGTGAGATCCCATTGTCATTCCTCGTCACCGTCTTCTGGGATTTTGACCGGGAGCATCTTGGGATCTCGATCGTTCCAGGCCAAGCGGCGGCGGGCGCTGCCGCGGTCGGCGGCCCCAATTTCACCATCGTAGACGAGCCGATCAGCAGTCCGGCTGACATCGCCGCAAGCGCGCTGTCCATCTACAGGACGTTGCGTAGGAAGCTCAACTCGCGCCTGACCGCCTCAGGATCGGTGATCGGTGATCCGCGCATCCGGGCCGGGGCGGTCGTTCGGCTCGAGGGCCTCGGTGAGGACTTCAGCGGTGACTATCGTGTGACGAGCGCATCCCATCAAATCACCGAGGGCGGCTACGCGACGTCCGTCGAATTGGCCAGAGAGATTTTGATCTGATGCAAGCGCTTCAGGACATCACCGAGAAATTGGAGAAGGCTGCCAACCGGTTTCATGGCGTCACGGTCGGGGTGGTCATCAACGTCCTGGACCCGATGATGCTGGGGCGTGTCCAGGTCCGGCTCCCGTCAATAGACAGCCTCGACATGAGCCCCTGGGCACGTGTTGCAACCCCGATGGCGGGCATCGCCCACGGCTTCTACTTCATTCCCAATCCTGGTGACGAGGTGCTGGTCGCCTTCGAGCACGGCGACCTCAAGGCGCCCTATGTCATCGGCTCATTGTGGAACAGCATGGCACCGCCGCCGCTGCCCTCGCCAGTGCCGCAGGTGCGGGTGATCCGTACCCCGCTCGGCAACGAGATCATGTTTACCGAGACGCCGCCGACGATCACCATCTCGACGCCGGCGAAGACGCAGATGATCACCATGACGCCGGCCGGCATTCAGGTCATCGCCGGGTCCAACGTCATCAACATGACGCCCGACGGCATCACCATCGCCGGCTCCAACATCAATCTCACCGCCTCCACGGCGATCAACATCGCTGCCCCCAACGTCAACATTAGCGGGTCGACGGCGACCACTGTGGTGTCCGCCGGCACGTGCAACGTCACCGCACCCCTGGTGAAGATCAACTAGGAGGCACTGCCACGATGCCCGCCGCCGCCCGCATACTCGACCCGACCAACCATCCGGGCCTCATCAGCGGCCCCGGCGTGCCGAATGTTCTGATCGGCGGAATGCCGGCTGCCGTAGTGCTCGATAGCCACACCTGCGGCATGCCGACACCGGCTGGCCCTCATCCGCCATCGCCGATCGTCAAAGGCAGTTTGACGGTGCTGATCGGCGGCCGGCCGGCAGCCCGGGTCGGCGACGTTGTCGGCTGCGGGGCGCAGATCGTCAGTGGCATGTGGACGGTCATGATCGGAGGCTAGGCAATGGTCGCCAGCAAAATCGATCCGGCAAGGGCATTTCTCGGGGTCGGCTGGGAGTTCCCCCTGTCGTTTGGCAGCGACGGCACGGTGAGCCTTGCTGCCTACGAGGACGATGTCCGCCAAGCCATCCGCATCATCCTTGCCACCAATCCGGGCGAGCGGGTGATGCGGCCGGAGTTCGGCGCCGGCCTTGATGACTTCGTGTTCGCTCCCGTGACTGCCGGCACGCGGGAGCGGTTGCGCACGCGCGTCCGTGACGCTCTCATCGACTGGGAGCCGCGCATCGATGTCGAGGATGTCACCGTCGACTTCGCAGGGCCCGTCAGGAACCGCCTGGACATCACCATCCGCTACCGGGTGCGCGCCACCAATGCGCTGCACAACCTCGTCTACCCGTTCTATCTGGACCAAGGGGAAGCCCCGTGAAGCCGCAGTCACCGCTGCTGTTGCACGGGCGCCGTCGCGCCGACGTCATCGCGGCGCTTGTCGCCCGTCGGCCGGGCTTCGTCGAGGCGTGGCTGCCGCCCGATACGGGTCCCGGCGCCGCGCTGATCCAGGCCCATGCCCTGTTCATGGAGACGATCATCGATCGCCTGAATCAGGCACCGGAGAAGAACAAGCTGGCGTTCCTCTCGGTGATGGGGATCGAGTGCACCCCGGCCCAGCCGGCCCGGGCGCCGGTCGTCTTCCAGCTCGGCGACGATGCGCCCGCCGTCACTCTTCCGGCCGGTGCACAGGTGGCGGCGCCGCCAGCGCCCGAGACGAGCGATCAGATCGTGTTTGAAACCGAACGTATCGTTGGGCTCAGCCCCGCCAGGCTGGTCGAAGTGCGAAGCCTTTGGCCGGGACGCGACCAGTACGCCGACCACACCGCCAAGCATGAGGCGAAGGCGAGCTTTCGGGTCCTGAACCGTCCTGACCTCGAAGACATTCCTCATGTCCTTTACCTGGCCCACGACGGGCTGCTGGCGCTCACCGGCAGGGTGGCGCTCGACGTCGATATCGATCTGGCGCAGCCGAGCAATGCCGAAGTCGCCGTCATCTGGGAATATTGGGACGGCGGGATCTGGCGCCGCTTTGCCGACCAAGTGCCGGACTGCCGCGAGCTGATGGTCCGGCATGTCGACGGCACCAAAGGGTTGACCCGCAGCGGCCGGTTCCGCCTCACCGCCGACTGCGCGGAGTCGGCCAAGATCACCGTCGACGGCGTCGAGGCCTTCTGGATCCGCGGCCGCCTCAACCAGACGCTGCCTGTCGACCCACGCCGAATCCTGCCGGAAATCGACAGCGTGAAGCTTACCGCGACTATCGAGCGCCCGCTTGCCATCCTGGTCGGCGAAGCCACGGAAGCCTACTTGACCGCCACGGTTGCCGGCGGGCCGGCCGATCCCAACCTGGGTGTCGCAGTCACGGTCACCGATGCGACGGGGGCGCCGGTCGCTGGCGCCGTGGTCAACCTTGTCGACAGTGGCCATTGGGCGGAAACCGGCAGTGACGGAAGCGCCCATTTTTCTTTCCCTGCTGTGAGCGGATTTCCCGGCACCGTGGACGTCACGCTGCTCGACGTCACCGTCACTCACCGATTGACCGGCGACCCGCATCCCGGCGCCAACCGCCTCAGCCTCGA
>CAYWVA010000049.1:4711-7584 GCA_964461545.1 uncultured Rhizobiaceae bacterium
AACCGGCTGGTCTGGGAATACTGGAACGGCCGCCGCTGGGCGCCACTCGCCATCGAGGTCGAGGGCGGTTCCCTTGAAGATCTGCCCCCCCATGGCACCATATCTTTTCGCGTGCCACAGGACATGGCAGCGACCAAGGTCAACGACGAAAACGGCTGGTGGATTCGCGTCGGCCTTGCCAGCGGCACTTTCGGCTTCGTCAAAACCGTCACCTTCGGGGAAAACGGCGACAGCTTTGCCTTCGCTGTTGTCCAGCCGCCTGCCCTTAGTGATCTCCGCATCAGCTATACCTGGGAGAATGGCCCGCACCCGCCTGACAGGGTCATCACCTTCAACGACTTCCTGTACAGCAACAAGACCGACGCGGCCCGCTGGCCGGGGTCGGCCTTTCGCCCCTACGAGCCGCCGTCGGACGCAACCCAATCGCTGGTTCTGGGCTTCGATCGCAAGCTGCCGGTCGATCGGCTGACGCTGCTGTTCGATGTCGTTGAGGAGCCAGGGGCGGCGCAGCCTGAGCTGGTCTGGGAATACTGGGCGGGGCTCAACTGGCGACCGCTGGTGGTGGAGGATGAGACCCGCAATCTCCGCCATCCGGGCATCGTTTCTTTTGTCGCACCGGATGATGCTGCTTCTCTCGCCCGGTTCGGCGAACCGCGGTACTGGTTGCGGGCGCGGGTAAAGGCTGTCGGCCTTCCGTTCTCCCCGGAGATCCGCCGCATTCACACCAACGCGTCATGGGCGACGCAGCGCCAGACGATCGTCAATGAAGTGCTAGGCCGCAGTACCGGCCTGCCCAATCAGCACTTCGGCTTCCGGCGTTTTCCGGTGCTTCCGGACGAGCATGTGGAGGTTCGCGAGTTGTCCGGCGCCCGTGCCAATGTCGAGTGGCGGCTGGTGGCCGCAGAGGTGGCCGGCGATGCCGGGATCATCGACAGGCTCGAAGGCCTTATCGGTGAGGAAGGCACCGAGGCGGACGTTGTGGTCGGCGATCTGCGGCTGCGCCGCGACCGCAACAAACGAGTTTCGGAGCTGTTCGTGCGCTGGTATCCGCGCCGGCGGATGTTCGGTGCGGCGGCCACTGAGCGCGCCTATGTTCTCGACCGGGCAACCGGCAAAATGCGCTTCGGCGACGGGGTTCGTGGCAAGATCCCACCGCTCGGTGCCGACATCGTGGCACGCTCCTATCATGCCGGCGGCGGCGCGGCGGGCAACGTGGCCGCCGGGGCCATCACGCAACTGCTTGCCGGCGCTGCCGGCATTGACGCGGTGATCAATCCGCTTGCCGCCGAGGGCGGTTCTGACGTGGAGACGCTCGAGGCCGTTGCAAGGCGCGGCCCACGCACCCTCGCCCATCGCGGCCGGGCGGTGAACGCCTCGAGCTATGAGACGATGGCCCGCGAATCTTCCCCGGCGGTCGCCGCCGCCTATGCGCGGCCGACGCGTGACCCGCAGGGCATCATGCGGCCCGGCTGGGTCAGCCTCGTCATCGTTCCCAATGGCGATGCGCCGCGGCCGCAGCCGTCATTCGGCCTACGTGAGCACATCCGGCGCTACATCGGCGAACGCATGGCCGGCGACGTTGAGGCGGGCGACGGTCTCCATGTAACCGGGCCTGTCTACCAGGAGATTGACGTCGACGCGCTCGTGGTTCCGATCGACATGATGCTCGCCGGGGTCGTGGTGGCGGGCGTGCGCAGGGCGCTGGAGCGCTTCCTCCATCCGCTGCTGGGCGGGCCTGAGCGGCGCGGTTGGCGGCCTGGCCAGTCTGTCTATGTGTCCGATCTGGCTGCCGTTCTGGCTTCGGTCGAGGGGCTCGATCACGTGCGCGAACTTGTCTTCCTGCGGGACGGCCGGCCCCTCGGGGAGGTGGCGGCGGTCGGTGAGGAGCGCATTGTCGTGGCCGGGGCGGTGCGCGTGCGAGTGGCCGGGTAGGAGGCGGTGATGTCCCTGATGCTGCGCAATCTCGATGATCGCCGCTGGGCCGACCTGGTCAACGAGGCGCGCGCGCTCATCCCTGTCCACGCCCCCCAGTGGACGGATCACAACATCCACGATCCGGGCATCACCTTCATCGAGCTATTGGCCTGGATCACCGAGGGCGACATCTACCGGATCAACCGGATTCCGGATGCCCACAAGCGGCGCTTCCTCGCATTGATCGGGATCCGCCCGAAGCTGCCGCGGCCGGCCCTCGCGGTGATTTCTGCGCGTTTGGCGGACGGCAGCGAGGCGACAGAGCTTCCGGAAGGGAGCGAGCTTGTCACAAACAGTGGCGACGGCGGAGCGATCACCTTTCGGACATTGAAACCGCTGAGCGTCGTCGCCGGCCAAATCGCGGCGGTGCTGCGCACCGAAAGGGATACCGACGCCGTGATCGACCTCACCGGCATGTGGCGCCGCGGCGAGGTCATCCGGCCCTTCGGCGCCGACCCGCGCCCCGGTGCCGCATTCTATCTGGGCTTCGATTTTCCTGGCGGGCTGGCGCCCGACGACGCGATAACCATCGCCTTCCTTACCGCCGATGCGCGTGCCGGCGAGCGTGAAGCGCTGCGCGAGGCGGACGAAGGCGAGGAACGGTCCCGCCTTCGCCATCATGACGCAAGGCTGGTGTGGGAAGTGCATGCCGGCGGCCAGTGGCAGGCCATGGCCGAGGACGATGTCAGCGACGACACCCGCGCCTTCACTCTCGATGGCCGAGTGGTGCTGCGACTGCCGCCCGGTTTGGCGGCGCAGGCCTTGCCATATGGCGATGAGTCCCTGATCTATGTGCGCGTCCGCTGGGCTGGCGGCGCCTATGACAAGGCACCCGAGCTTAAGGGGTTTGACATCAACGGCGTCGCCGTCGAGCAGGCGCGTCGCGTCGGCATGCTGTC
>CAYWVA010000049.1:7684-12957 GCA_964461545.1 uncultured Rhizobiaceae bacterium
CGAGCCCGATGGGCTCGTCCCGTGGCAGGCCCGTCCGGACTTCCTCGCTTCTGCACGCAGTGAGCCCCATGTCGTCGTGGACGCCGATGAAGGCGTCATCGCGTTCGGCGACGGCGAGCACGGGCGGGTTCCGCCGAGAGGCGCCCGAGTTCTGGCGACCTACCGGGCGACCCTCGGCAGCGCCGGAAACCTGCCGACGATGTCGGCGCCGGGTCTCGCCGGCGGGGCGACAAACGAGGCGCTGATTGCCGATTTGGACGTCGTCCTCGGCCGCATCGATGGTTTCGCCTGGCTCGCGGTGCCGGCCGGCGGAGCGATGGCTGAGACCCTCGACGATGCCGCTGCTCGTGCACTGGAATGGATCGAGCAGACCGATCGGGCAGTGACGCTCGCCGACTATGAGATGCTGGCGCTGGCAACCCCTGGGACACGCATCGCCCGGGCGATCGCGCGCGCCAATGCCCATCCGGCCTTTCCCTGTCTCAAGGCGCCGGGCGTCGTCACCATCACCATCGTTCCATACCTCCCCACCGGCCGGCCGATGCCGAGCTTGGCCTTGCGGCAGCGGGTCGGCGCGCAGCTTGCCGCCCGGCGTCTGATCGGCACGCGCGTGGTGGTCGCCGCGCCCTTCTACGTGGAGGTCGCCGTCAAGGCAAAGGTACGCGCCTGCCCCGGCGTCAGTCACGCGGCGCTGGCCGAGCGGGTGAGGGCCGCCCTCGATGCCTTTCTCGATCCGCTCAACGGAGGGCCCGGCGGCAAGGGCTGGCCCTTGGGGCGCGATGTCTACCGCATTGAGGTGCTGCAGGTCATCGACACGACCGAGGGCACAGACCACGTACTGGAACTCGCTCTCCTCGACGGTCGTGGCAAGGCCTCGTGTGGCAATCTGTGCGTGGTGCCCAACGGGCTCGTGGTCGCTCAGGCGCATCAAATCGAGGTCGTGTGAGATGAGCGGAAACCGACCAGACCGCCGTATTCCCGAGCGCTTCCGCTTTTGGCAAGGGCAGGCCCTCACGAGCCGCGATCTCACCGCCATCACCGCATTGGCGGCGCTGATGAAGGCTTGGCACAATCGTGCGCTGCATGATGCCTTTGGTGTGGCCGAGGGGTTCGACATCGAAGGCGACGGCCGCACCGTGACTGTCGGCCCGGGCACGGCCTACGATGTTCACGGCTGTCCGCTCGTATTGGATCGCAATGTTTCGGTTGACGTGCCGCCACTTGACGGGGAAGCCCGGCTGCTGGTGGCGAGGCGGCCGTCGCGTCGCGGTGACCGGACATGCTGTGGGGCGGCCGATGTGGCGATGCCGAGTGAGGCCCTTGAGTTCGGCTGGGTTGCGGCCGAATGCTACACGCCCGCGCTGGGCGTCGCGCTGGCCAAGGTCGAGGACGACTTGAGCATCCGCGTGAGCGTCCGCCAGCCGGTGCGGCGCGAGCGCCAGCCGGCCATCGGGTTCGGCGCCACCATGCCCGGCCAAACCGATTGGCGCGTCTGGTCGGATGCGCCCCTCAGCGGCATCGAGGTGACGATCGACACCAGCGCCGCCGGCTTTACCGGGACGCCCTGCTACTTCACGTCGCTGCAGGTGACCACGCCGACCGGATTCGGTTTCCTGAGCCCATATTGGGAGCGCATCGTCAATGCCGGCCCGATCGGATTCACGCTGAGCCTGTGGCTCGATCTGCGTCGTGTGTCGGTCGGCACAACGCTGGGGTTCAGCGCCATTCCGTCGATCGCACGGCGAGAGCTTTCCGTGTGCTGGCTCGGCATTCAGGGCCATCACAGGGCCGCTGCCCGGCCCGAAAACGACAGCGAGGGAGGCGGCCATGGCTGTGCTTGACGCGGTGACGGATGTGGAGCGCCAGCGCTTCTTCGATGGTCAGCGGCTGTTTGCTGCCGACCTGCAATTCCTGGTCGACACGCTGCGCCGGTCCAATGAGCGGCACAACGAACTGCTGCACAGCCCCGGCATTGCCAAGGGCTTTGCGGTGGAGGGGGTCCGTGGCGACAGGGAGATCATCATCGGCCCGGGCCTCGCCCTCGACAGCAAAGGCCACGAGATCGTTCTGGTCCAGGCCCACAAGGAGCAACTGCCGGCCGTCGACGGCGACCAGAATGGCCGCTCGGTGTTCTACGATCTGACCGTGTCCTACCCGGCTGATCAGGATCTCAAGGTCGCTGAAACGCGCCTCGGTCTGTGTGACACGCACGGGGCCGTGCGCCTCCAGGTTGAGCCGGTGTTCTGCTGGGTGCGCCTGGCACGGCTGCCGGATGGAACGCTTGAGGCCGACGACGACAAGCTGAGGGCGGACATTCAGGAGAGCCGCAAGGTTCGGGTGGCACGGGTCGAAATCTTGCACTGCGCGCTTGAGAGCCTGACGACGGCTGAGCGCCGCAGCGCCCGGCCGCCGACGCGGCCGCATATCCGCTGCGGCCGCGCGCAGCCGGACTGGAGGGTCGAGTTGTTTCCCTCCGCACAGACGCCGCAAACCCTGTTCCTGCTCGCAGACATCGACACCACAAGCGGGGAGTTCTTGACCACACCGTGCTACTTCGCCCGGCTGACAGGTCCACGCAAATTGAGCCTGGCGATCCGCGGCGACGTTGTGAGCCAGTTCGCCGCTGACGGCATGATCAGCATCGAAGAGCCGGCCGAGGCGCGCTTTACGGCCAGGGTCATGGTGCATTTTGCGGTCATGGGGCAGCAGACGACCTTTGCCCCGCCCGGAATCGTCAATCTGGCGGCCGTCGTGCACTCCGAAGTGGGCGGAGATCTCGAACGGCGGCTGGCGGACGCCTTCGCACCCTGGGGTGTGGAATGGATGGGTCTGGGGTGACAGCCATGATCGAGCCGACCTTCCTCTATCTCAACCGCGATGGCCTGTGGCCCGACTTTCACCACCTCGGGCTCGAGCGCCAAGCCGATGGCACGCTCTATCTCATAAACCTGCCACGGCTGGTGGAAGGATCGCTCGCTGATCTGAAGGCGCTGTCGGTGCCGGACGCGCCGTCAGGCATCGCCGTGGCCCATGACGGCCGGGTGTTCTGGAGCGACCCGGAGAACGGCACCGTACTGTCGCGTGACCCCTGCGATGCAACCATGGCCTCGCTGCCCGGCCTCAGCTCCAGTGCTTTCGGGAAGCCGCGCGGCCTCGCCATCCATCCCGGGCGGGGCGCACTCATGGTTGCCGACGCCGAGGCGGGACGCATCTGGTTGCTGTCCGCCGATGCCCAGACCATCGCTGAATGGTGGCCGGTGCCGGACGCAGCCGAAGGCGAGGCGTCGCGCCCCTTGGCGTTGGCGGTGCTCGGCGAGCATGTCTACGTCCTCGATGCGACGGGGCCGCGCATCCACAAGCTCACCCTTCACGGGAGGCCCATTGCCGACTTCGCCGAGGTGATCGATGCCCACCAAAGCCTGCAGCGACCGACGGCCATCGCCGCTCATGACGGCGAGATCTTCGTGCTCGATGCCGACCGAAGTGCCCTCGTCGTTGTCGACGAGGAGGGAGCCGAGGTGCGCACCTTCAATCTCGCCGGCATTGACGCTCCCATGGGGCTTGCCGTCGACGGGCGCGCCGTCTTGGTCGGCGACAGCGACCGCCGCGCAATAATTCAGTTCGACGGCAACGGCGGCCTGGTCGGCCGCGCTATCGGCTATCGCGGGCCAGTCGCGGCGCTGGCGCTGACCGGTGGGGGTGATCTGTGGGTGTCGCCCGGCCATGGCGTGGCGCCGCTGCGCCTCGCGGCAAGGGGGGGCCATGTTCGCAAGGGGGCTCTGTGGGGTGGGCCTTTCGGCTTTGCCGACACGGCGCATCTTTGGGGGCGGCTGTCGGCACTCGGATCGCCAGTTTCCGAGGGCGCACACTTCCGCTTCCTCACCTTCTTGACCGACGATGCCAATGAGGTGCCGCCAGAGCCCGATGCCGACCTTGCTTCCTGGACGCCGGGCCCGCCCGATGTCGCCGACATCTATATCGGCGAGGAGGCGCAATTCCTCTGGGTTGCGGGGCTCTTCGAGGGAGACGGGCTGACGAGCCCCCGGGTCGAGCAGATCCGAGTCGAGGCAGACCACGAAACCTATAGCCGCTACCTGCCGCCTCTCTATATTCGCGAGCCGGCTCACAAGAAGACCATCGACCGTTTCCTGGCACTGTTCGAGAGCCAGTATGCCGATGTCGAGCTGTCGATGGCTCACATGGCACAGCTGTTCGACCAGGCAACCGTGTCCGAACAGTGGCTGGACTGGCTAGCCGGCTGGCTGGCGGTTCCGCTCGATGAAGGCTGGCCGGAAGGCAAGAAGCGCCAGGCGATTTCTCGCGGCTTTGAGAGCCACAGCCGGCGCGGCACGGCACGTGGGCTGAAGGAGATGCTCCAGTTCGAGTTCGGCATTCAATCGGCTGTCGAAGAGCCGCTCATTCACTCCGAGTGGTGGGCGTTGTCGGGCGCCGATGACGATCAGACGTCTTGGCAGGAGACCTCGTTGCTCGGCCTCACCACGATGTTGACGGCAGGTCCACCGGAGGGCGCTGTCCTTGGCGCGACCGCGGCGCTCGACCAGTCGCGCATCATCACCGATGCGGAGTTCGGTGCGCCGCTGTTCGACGAGCGCGCGCACCGGTTCACCATCCTCCTATATCGTCCGGCAGCGACTGATCCCCGCCTCGTCGAAGCCGTTCGCGCCGCGGTCGATCGCGAGAAGCCGGCCCATACGGCTTATACCGTGTGCACTGTCGAACCATCGATGCGCGTCGGCTACCAGGCGATTCTGGGCGTTGACACGGTCGTCGCCGGTGGCCCGCCGCCGGCGTCCACGCTCGGCGGGACGGCCACGTCTCAGGGCATCGTCCTGGCGGGCAGTCCACCGGGCCGGCTCGGCACGGGGGCGGTTGTCGGCAAGACCAGTCACTTGGGAGACGGCATCGTCGGCGCCGACTGACAGACGCGGTCAGCCGGCATCGGCAGCAGAAAGGGATGAACGCCATGACGGACACCGCGTGCAAGAGCCAATGCGAGCTGGAGACGCCGATACGCAACCGCTACTATTTCGGCCAACTCCTCGACGTGGCCCACTTCACGGGGAGCGACCAGTACTTCAACACGAAGCGCTGGTTGCTGAACCGGCTGGTCAGCGGCTACGGCGTCGTTTGCGGCCTGAACGTCCGAGCCGGGTCCAACGGCAAGTCAGTGATCATTGATCCGGGGGTGGCGATCGACAAGTGGGGCCGAGAGATCGTCGTCCCCGAGGAGACCGCACCCATTCCCATTCCGC
>CAYWVA010000049.1:13057-14279 GCA_964461545.1 uncultured Rhizobiaceae bacterium
AGGGCGAGGGCGAGGGTCGCATCCAGCTCCACGCGCTGCTTTGCTATCACGAATGCGAGACCGAGCCCGAGCCGGTCTATGCCGGCGCCTGCAAGGAAGAGAGCGCTTGCCAGCCTGGCAGCATCGAGGAGCGCTACAAGGTCATCATTCGGCGCGGCCGTCTGCGCCGACCGGCGCCGCGGCTCGGCATCACTAAGGCGATCGCTGAGGGCGCCAAGCCCAGGCTCGACTATGCGGCGCTGGCCAGATGGGTCAGCCGCCGGTGCCCGGAATGCCCGCGCGATCCCTGCATCCCGCTCGCCAATCTGCGCATCCGGGCCGATGACGACGACACACGCTGGAAGACCGACGTGGACATTTCCGTGCGGCCGATTTGCTACAGCAATGACCTGCTGTTTCAGCTCATCCTCGGGCTCCTGGCGGAGCAGCCGGATCAGCGGACCAGCGAGTGACGGGAGAGACCTGCGATGAAAGTGGACAACAAGTGTTGCAGCGAGGCCGGCCGGATCGCCGGTCTCGAATATCCGCGCTGGCACGCCGGCCAGCTGGTCACCGATCGCGATCTCAACGACCAGCTGCAATACGTGCTTGGAGTAAACCGCCTGCTGAACCGCATGCTCCACGGCTGGGGCGTGGTGTGCGGACTGCGCGTGTGCCGGGTCCGGGATCGCGACGGCAACGAGTGCCCGTGGGCGGTGGAGATCGAACCGGGCCTGGCGCTGTCGCCCTGGGGCGATCACATCGTCGTGGATCGGCCGACCAGGGTCGACCTGCGCAAACACGGCCAGGACGGCCCGACCGACGAGCCCATAGATCCCAAATCCGATCCGTGGTGCAGCGACGTCTACCGCCGTAAGCCGGGTGGCGAGTTCTATGTCTGCGTCCATTATTGGCGGGCCAAGACCCGGCCGGTCCGCGTGCAGCCCCTGGGCTGCGGCTGCGACGACACCCAGTGCGAGTACTCCCGCTGGCGCGACAGCTTCAAGGTCTGCCTGCTTGACGAATGCCCCACGACCCATATGGAGCCGCCGGACCGCGAGGCGCTGTTCCGCGGCGGTATTCCCGATTGCCCGGAGTGCCCGGAAGACGACTGTGTGGTGCTGGCCAAGGTCGAGCTGGATGACGAGGGTACGATCCAGGCCATCGACAATTGTGAGTGCCGCCGGCTGGTCGCCTCGTTCGGGCGCTTCTGGTGGCAGTGCGAAGGCGAGGAGTGCGAGGA
>CAYWVA010000050.1:0-14177 GCA_964461545.1 uncultured Rhizobiaceae bacterium
ACGGCCTCAACGCCGTGATCATGATGCCGTATGGCGACCGGCTGCGTCTGTTCTCAAGCTGGTTTGCCCAGCTGTGGGCTGAGAGCCTCGGCAAGGGCGGCGAGGGCACCCAGCCGGTGGCCGCCGCAGGCCCGGTCGATCAGCACAGCCAGCTCCAGCTCTTCCTCGATGGGCCGGCCGACAAGCTGCTCACACTCATCATGCCGGCGACGGCAGGTGAAGGCCCTCGGGTGCCGGCCGAGTACCGCACCGACCCGCTCATCGGCTATCTCGCCGGGCGCACGGTTGGCGATCTCACCGACTGCCAGGCCCGTGCCACGGCCGAGACATTTGCCCGCAACGGCCGCCCGGTTCGCGAGCTTCGCATCGAGCGCCTGGACGAGCGCACCCTGGGCGGCCTTTTGATGCATTTCATGCTCGAGACGATTATCATGGGCCTGATGATGGGGATCGATCCGTTCGACCAGCCGGCGGTGGAGCAGTCGAAGATCCTCACCCGCCAGTATCTCCAGAACATGTGAGCAACGGGATCGACGCCATGCGCATCCGGCGCTTGTCAGAGGGGACGGTCAACCGCATCGCCGCCGGCGAGGTGATCGAGCGTCCGGCAAGCGTCGTCAAGGAGCTGGCCGAAAATGCCCTCGATGCCGGGGCGCACCACATCGACGTCGTGGTCTCAGACGGCGGACGCAGTCTTATCCGGGTCAGCGACGACGGCGACGGCATGACGCCCGGCGAACTCGACCTTGCAGTTGAGCGCCACGCCACGTCGAAGCTTGCCGACGACGATCTCATTCGTATCACCAGTCTGGGATTCAGGGGCGAAGCCCTTGCTTCGATCGGATCGGTCTCCCGGCTGCGCCTGGCCTCGCGCGTTCCAGGTGCCGACAGTGCCTACGAGATCCGCCTCGAAGCCGGGCACAAGGGCGAGGTGAGGCCGGCAGCGCTTGCCGGCGGCACTGATGTCGAGGTGCGCGATTTGTTCTTCGCGGTGCCGGCCAGGCTTAAGTTCCTCAAGAGCCCGGGCGCCGAAGCCGCCGAAGCCGCTGAGGTCGTAAGGCGACTCGCCATGGCCCACCCGGGCGTCGGCTTTTCGCTCAACCTGGACGGCCGCACTGTCATCAATCTGGCCCCCGCCCCGGGCGAGCAAGGTTGGCAGGCGCGCATCGGCGCAGTGATGCGGGGCGACTTCGTTGCCAACGCCGTAGAGGTCGCTGCCCGCCGCGAGACGGTCGAACTGACGGGATTTGCAGGGCTGCCGGCCTACGCCCGCCCGCAAGGCCGCGACCAGGCGCTCTATGTCAACGGCCGGCCGGTGCGCGACCGCGCACTGGCGGGCGCAGTGCGCGCAGCCTACGGCGACCTGTTGATGAACGGGCGCTATCCGGCCTTTGTGCTGTTTCTGACATGTGCGCCCGAAGAGGTCGACGTCAATGTGCATCCCGCCAAGGCCGAGGTCCGGTTTCGCGATGCCGGTCTGGTGCGCGGTCTCCTGATCGGTGCCGTCAGGGAAGCTCTGGCCACAGCCGGCCAGCGCACCGCGACGCCGCTGGCAAGTGCTGCAGCACGCGCCTTTCGGCATGAGTCGAATGGGCGAATGCCTGCGCCCAGGGCAGGGTTCGGTGAGCCCGCAGCGGCGTTTGCGGGCCTTAGCGCCCCCATCGCCGTGGCGCCGGGAGACGCTGCGCGCGAGGATCTCGACTGCCCCCTCGGCGCCGCCAGGGCCCAGGTCCACGACAACTATATTCTCTCCCAAACGCGTGACGGGCTGGTGATCATCGATGCCCATGCGGCCCATGAGCGGCTGATCTACGAGCGCCTGAAAAAGGCGCGCGACCGCGACGGCATCGCCACCCAGCCGCTGCTGGTGCCGGAGGTCGTCGATGTCGATGTGGTCGCCGCGGAGCGCCTTCAAGCCCATGCCCAAGAGCTTGCCGCCACCGGCCTGGTGATCGACGGCTTCGGAGCCGGGGCGGTGGTGGTGCGCGAGGTGCCGGCTGCCCTTGCCGGGGCTGCGGTCGGGCAGTTGGTCAAGGACGTGGCCGAAGACCTGGCCGAACTCGACAGCGCGAAGTCGCTATCGGACCGGCTCGACCGGGTGCTTGCCACCATCGCCTGCCACGGCGCGGTGCGCACCGGGCGTCGCCTGGTGCCCGAGGAGATGAACGCGCTGCTTCGCGAGATGGAGACCACCCCCCATTCGGGCCAGTGCAACCACGGCCGGCCGACTTTCGTGGAACTCAAGCTCAGCGACATCGAACGCCTGTTCGCCCGGCGCTGAGGGCCCCAGCTACCCCACTCACCGTGAAAGCCAGCCAGACACTTGATGTTAAGCTCCGGCTCGGATCATGGCCTTCGAACGACATCGAGCCGATACGCTCACCCGTAGCGAAGTAGATCACGTTAGACCCGGTTCTGCAGTCGCGCCAGGAAGTCAAGGATGCGGCGCGCGTTGGCGCCAAGATCGCCTCGCCCGACCCGCGAGGCGGAGCGCACGTCGACCTGTGTGCGGCCGTCCTCCGCATCGCTTATGCGAATCACAACATCGTCGCGAAATCCGAACCAGAAGGTCCGGTCGACGGCCTCGATCCGACCTTCGGCCGCATTGGCCTCGACGATCTGCCATCCCAGGTCCTGAGCCAACGCTTCCGCCACCCTGAAGACTGTTTCGCGCTCAGCCACCAAGCGCATCGGCACCACCGCCGGATAGGCGTCACGCTGCAGGCGCGCGCTCGCTTCGCCAGGATGTTCGACCCTGTTCGGCGCGGCCTCGCGCGCCGCCCGCAGGGCCACGAAGTGAGGCGGATCATCAAGGTCGGTCGAGATATCGTGGATCGGCGGGGCGCCCATCGCCTGCTGCCTGTGGTCAACCGGCACCCAGATCACCACGGCTCCGAGCGCCATTGCCGGGACGGCCGCCAATCCCAGCCAGCGCCGCTTCAGCAGGGCCGCAGCTATCAGCGCCACCATCGAGGCTCCGACGCCGGCTATGCTTGCGTAAAGGCCCCAGCGCAGAACTGAAAAGCCGGTGGAGAAATGCCACCAGCCCCAACGATGCCCGAAGCCGGCCAGCGCGGCCGTCAGCGCGCCTCCGGCAACCAGCAGCAGCCCCGCCGCCAGCACAACGCGAACGATCGAGTGCCACCGCGCCCGCCGCGGTTCGCCCTGGTCTTCGCGCCTCATGACACCACCTCGAAGTGATCGGTTTCCGCCGCCCGGGCATGCATTTTAGCGAATCCGGCGTCGTCCGCCACCAAACCCCTTTTGCTCGCGTGAACGCGCATAGGCGGATAATATCGTAGCCACCAATGGAAAGGCAGCCATGACATGACAGCAATCGACCAGCCGGCGCATCTATCGCCGCCAGACGTCGAGGCCATCACCTCCGAGGTGCTTGGGGCCGTGGCACAGACGCGGCAGATCGACCCGGTTTCTGACCGGCATCCAGGTTTTGATGTGGATTTCGCCTATCGAGTGACTGCGGCGATCAAGGACCGGCGGGTGTCGCGCGGCGAACGGCCGCTCGGGCGCAAGATCGGCTTTACCAACCGGAAGATCTGGGCCGAATATGGTGTGTACGCTCCGATCTGGGGATACATGTACGATTCGACTGTTTGCGAGATCGCCTCTGGGGACTCCTTCAGTCTCGACAGGCTGCTGGAGCCTCGGATCGAACCGGAGATCGTATTCGGCCTGGGGCGCGACCCTGAGCCCGACATGGATGAGGCGGCCCTCCTGTCCTGTATCGATTGGGCGGCTCACGGCATCGAGATCGTGCAGTCGCTGTTTCCACGATGGCGCTTTGCCGCTGCAGACACGGTCGCGGCGTTCGGGCTGCATGGCGCGTATCTGTGCGGGCCTCGCCATGCGGTTCGAAGGCAGGACGCGGACCGCTGGCTTCAGCAACTCGCAAGCTTTTCGGTCGCGTTGGAGCGTGACGGCGGGACACGCGTGACCGGCAGTGCCGGCGACGTACTCGGCGGACCGTTAACGGCGCTGAGGCACCTTGTGGACCTCCTGGCCAACGACCCCGACAACCCGCCGCTAAGCACCGGCGACATCGTCACCACGGGAACCGTGACCCGCGCCCTGCCGGTCGGGCGCGGCGAGGTGTGGCGCACCAGCATCAAGGGCCTGCCGTTGGACGGGCTCACGGTTCGATTCGTCTGACAGCGGGCGCGGCCGGCCTCACCTTGGCGGGGGTTTTCTTTACCAACTTCTGCAAACCTCCAAGCTTGCGCAAGAGGGATACGACGGCGGCCGTCGGGTTGGGTATAGCGGGATGACCATCTATGCATTGAAAGGCCGGTTCCAGGACGTGCTGCGCCCCCTCGTGCGGCGGCTCGCCGGCGCCGGTGTCACCGCCAACCAGGTCACCGTTGCCGCCTGCGTGCTTTCGCTGGCGGTCGGCGCCCTAGTTGCCTGGCGGGCGCACGAGACCTGGTTGTTTTTACTCATTCCATTTGCTCTCCTGGGCCGCATGGGGCTCAACGCAGCCGATGGCATGCTGGCGCGAGAGTTCGGTCACAAGAGCCTCCTCGGGGCTTACCTCAACGAGATTTGCGACGTCCTGTCGGACGCTGCGCTCTACGCGCCCTTCGCGCTCCTGGCGCCATTCGGCCCGGCGTGGATCGGAGCGCTCATCGTGCTCGCCTCCCTCACCGAGCTTGCCGGCGTGCTCGGACCGATGGTCGAGGCCTCGCGACGTTATGACGGGCCCATGGGCAAGAGCGATCGCGCTGTCGTCTTCGGCGTCCTCGGGGTGTGGGTCGGCGCCGCCGGGCCAATGCCGGACTGGCTCGTGTGGCTGATGCCGGTCGTTGCGGTGCTTCTCGTGGCGACCATCGTCAACCGGGTGCGCGCCGGTCTGCGCGAAGCCTCTTCGGTCGCTGCCGGTGAGGCATGACATACTGGACATCGCGCGGCCCGGGGCGATGATGGACCGAACCATAAACGTGCCGGGGGTGATCGAGGCGCTTTGCGCACTCTGCGTGACGGCGTTTGCCAGGGTGGTCACCGGCGTCAGGGCGGAGTGGCGCGGCTGCCGGCCGCAAGCCCATCGGCGGGTCTATTTCGCCAACCATTGCAGCCACGGGGATTTTGTCCTGATCTGGTCGGTGCTGCCGCCGGCCGTGCGGCGGATGACCCGTCCGGTTGCCGGCGCCGACTACTGGGAACGGGGCGCCGTCCGGCGTTTCATCGGGCGCCGGGTGTTCCGGGCCGTGCTGATCGATCGCACGACGACCAGCCGAGATGTCGATCCGATTGCGGCGATGGCCGATGTCCTCGACCAAGGCTCCTCGTTGATCGTGTTTCCGGAAGGCACCCGCAATCTCACCGATGAACGGCTTCTGCCGTTCAAGAGCGGGCTTTATCGCCTGGCCTCGGCACGCCCTGGGGTCGAGTTCGTGCCGGTATGGATCGACAACCTCAATCGCGTCATGCCCAAGGGCGAGATGGTGCCCATTCCCCTGTTGTGTACCGTGTCCTTCGGTGCGCCCATCCACGTGGCGGACAACGAGGCGAAGTCGGCGTTTCTCGATCGGGCGCGCCAGGCGCTGCTTGACCTTGCCTCCGATGGAGGGGCTTGCCCGTGACCGCCACTGAGCAGACCCTCGCCCTGTTCGGCGGCGTTGCCGCCTTCCTGCTGGCCGCCTCGCTGCTCGGCTACGTCCTGCACCGCCGCTACGGAAAGGACGGGACGAGCCCCGCCATCGAGAACCTCAACAGCCGCATCAAGGCCTGGTGGGTGATGGTGGCGCTGATCGGGTTGGCGTTCGCCTTCGGCGACACCGGCGTGATCATTCTCTTCAGCCTGGTGTCTGTCGCCGCCTTGCGCGAGTTCGTGACCCTCATGGCGACCAGGCGCGGCGACCATTCGGCCCTTGCGGTTGCCTTCTTCGTTGTCCTGCCGCTCCAGTACTATCTCGTGGCGATCGGCTGGTACGGCCTGTTCTCGGTCTTCATCCCGGTCTACGTGTTCCTGTTGCTGCCGATCATCGCAGCACTGAGGGCCGATACCCTCCGCTACATGGAGCGCATCGCCGAGGTGCAGTGGGGGGTGATGATCTGCGTCTTCTGCATCTCGCATGTGCCGGCTCTGATCATGCTCGACATTCCTGGCTACGAGGGACGAGGGCTGCTGTTGATCGCCTTTCTGGTGATCGTCGTGCAGATCAGTGATGTCCTGCAATATGCCTGGGGAAAGCTCGCCGGCCGCCATTTGATTGCGCCTCGCCTGTCGCCCTCGAAAACCATCGAGGGCACCGTGGGCGGCATCTTGTCGGCGTCGCTGGTCGGGGCGTGCCTGTGGTGGATTACCCCCTTCTCACCGTGGCAGGCCGCGGCACTGTCGCTTGTCGTCACGGTGATGGGGTTCTGCGGCGGCCTGGTCATGTCGGCGATCAAGCGCGACCGCGGGGTCAAGGACTGGGGATGGCTGATCGCCGGGCATGGCGGCATGCTCGACCGCATCGACTCGGTGATCTTTGCGGCGCCGGTGTTTTTCCATCTGACCCGCTACTGGTGGGCGGCCTGAGCCTCCGGCAGCAGGATGCCGGTGACCGAGCGCTCGATGCGCAAGTACCTCGCCGCGGCTCTCCTGACATCCTCGGCGGTCACCTGCTCCACGCGCCCGGTCCAGGCGAGGACGTCCTCCACGGTCTGGCCACTGCTCAGCGCTATCCCGAAGATAGTGGCCAAGTGGAACTGGTCGTCGAGCGCAAAGACGGCGTCTGCAATGAGCCGGTTGCGGGCCCGCTCGAGCTCGTCCGCGCTCACCCCGTCCGCAGCGATGCCGGCGATGACGGCCTCGATCTCGGACTCGATCGAATCGAGACGGCCGCCGGCATTTGGCGCAACTTCGATGGTGAGCGTGCCGCCGTCGAGACCCTCGGCGGAGTAGTTCGCCTCGGCGTAGGCTGACGTCCCAGACTGAACTACCAGGGTGCGGTAAAGCCGGCTGGTACGACCGCCGCCCAGTACCTGGGCGAGCACCTCAAGGGCTTCGGCCTCGCCGGGTTCCGCCGTGGCATAGCTGGCAGCCAGGTAGCTGCGCTGAAGGATCGGTGAGGCGGCTCGATCGTCCACCATCTCGACGCGCCGCGCAGCGATCGGCTCGGGCTCCGGCGTGCGCATCCTCAGGCCCGGATCCGCGGTGTTCTCGAGCGGCCCATAATGCTGATCCGCCAGGGCAAGCACCTCCTCGGCCGTGGCATCTCCAGCCACCACGACAATGGCGTTCCTGGGCGTGTAATGGGTGCGGTAGAACGCCATGGCATCGTGAAGGTTGAGCCCTTCGACTTCCGCCATCCAGCCGATGACCGGCTTGCGATAAGGGTGGGCCAGGTAAAGGAGAGCGTGCACCTGCTCTGACAGCAAGGACGCTGGATCGTTCTCGATCTCGCGGCGTTCTTCGCGCACCACCTCCAGTTCGGTCGCCACATCCTCTTCGGTCAGTACGAGATTGGCCATCCGGTCGGCCTCAAGCTCCATGACGAGCGCCAGCCGATCCTTGCTGATCTGCTGATAATAGGCGGTGTAGTCGCGGCTGGTGAAGGCGTTGTCCTCGCCGCCATGCCGGTACACGATGCTGGAGAACTCGCCGGGCTTGAGTGTCTTGGTGCCCTTGAACAGAAGGTGCTCGAGAAAGTGGGCGATGCCGGCCTTGCCCTGAGGCTCATCGGCAGACCCGACCGGATACCACACCATGTGGGTCAGGACCGGGGCGCGCCGATCGGCGATCACTACCACCTGCAGACCGTTGTCCAGGGTGAAGTGGCTGGCCTCGACGTTGAGTGCTAAAGCTGGAGAGTGGCCGACCACCAGCAAGACGAGTGCAGCCAGGCCCAACCGGATGAACAGGGCCGCACGACGGGGCTTTGCAGCCATGGGATGGCGGGACAAACGTGCAGACCTCCCTGGACAAGCCGGACTTGGTTGAGCCGGCCGTGTGCACGAAACTGGCTGGCCGGCCGGCCCGATTCCACTAAATTCTTGGTAAGGGAGCGGTTCTTGACGCATGTTTAGATGGCCTCCACGAGGCGTCGCCCTTGTAAATGGCGCCCATGCCGGTATGGTCCTGGCGGCCCTGCCGCCGGTTCCATGGCGGGGAAAGATTGCTTTGCGAAAATCATCGGAGGGGTTCCATGCGGGTCTACTATGATCGCGACGCCGACGTCAATCTCATCAAGGGCAAGCGGGTGGTCATTGTCGGATTCGGCAGTCAGGGCCATGCGCATGCTTTGAACTTGAAGGATTCCGGCGTCAAGGACGTGGCGGTGGCGCTGAAGCCGGGTTCGGCAAGCGCCAAGAAGGCGGAAGGTGCCGGCTTGACGGTCAAGACGGTGGCAGACGCTGCCAAGAGCGCCGATCTCATGATGATGTGCACGCCCGACGAGCTGCAGGCCGACATCTGGCGCGATGAGATCTCTCCCCATATTCGCGCCGGCGCAGCGATCGCCTTTGCCCACGGCCTCAACATCCATTTCAATCTCATCGAGCCACCGGCGAGCATCGACGTGGTCATGGTGGCGCCCAAGGGCCCCGGCCACACGGTGCGCAGCGAATATCAGCGCGGCGGCGGCGTACCATGCCTCATGGCAGTGCACCAGGATGCCTCAGGCAACGCCCACGAGGTCGCGCTGTCTTATGCCTCAGCCATCGGCGGCGGGCGCTCAGGCATCATCGAGACGACGTTTCAGGAGGAATGTGAGACCGACCTGTTCGGCGAGCAGGTGGTGTTGTGCGGCGGCCTGGTGGAGCTGATTAGGGCCGGCTACGAGACGCTGGTTGAGGCAGGCTACGCCCCGGAGATGGCCTATTTTGAGTGCCTGCACGAGGTCAAGCTGATCGTCGATCTGATTTACGAGGGCGGCATCGCCAACATGAACTATTCGATCTCCAACACCGCGGAATTCGGCGAATACGTCTCCGGCCCGCGTATCGTCACCGACGAGACGCGCCGGGAGATGCGCCGTATCCTCAAGGATATCCAGACCGGCAGTTTTGTCAGCCAATGGATCCAGGAGTGCAAGGCCGGGCAGCCGCGCTTCAAGGCCACGCGGCGCTTCAACGATGCTCATCCGATCGAAGCGGTGGGCGAGCGCCTGCGCGCCATGATGCCGTGGATCGCCAAGAACAAGCTTGTAGACAAGGGCAAGAACTGAGGTCTTTTCGGCTACGCGGCTTCACAAGAACAGCTGGCCGAAGGCCAAAGCGAGCAGTAAGAAGATCAAAAACAGCGCCGCGAATATGGCGAACAGGATCTTCGAGATCTTGGCAGCGGTGGCCGATATGCCGCTCAAGCCAAGGCCACCCGCGATCAGCGAGATGATCAGAAAAATGATGGCCCATCTGAGAAGCGACATGGCGATGCGAGGTGAGAGCGGGCAACCGCCATTAACGCCCCCGCCAAGCCGCGGGTTCCACGGGTAAGGCTCAGTTACGGCATCGGGATTTCATAGCTGGCGTTGGGCACCTTGCAGCCGCGCACGACTGCCGGCCGCGCGGCAAGAGTGCGGTACCAGCGCAACACGTTGGGGAACTGGTGCATGTCGATGCCCTGCCAGCCGAAGCGGGCGATCCACGGAAACGTCGCCATGTCGGCAATTGTATAGTCACCGGCCATAAACTCGACCGCGCCCAAGCGTCGATCGAGGACACCATAGAGCCGCGTGGCCTCCTTGCCGTAGCGGTCCTCCGCATAGGCCGCCTTGCCGGGATTGAAATGAATGAAGTGGTGCGCCTGTCCGAGCATCGGACCGGCGTTGCCCATCTGCCACATCAGCCACTCGAGCATGCGCCATTTGGCCTCGCCCTCGGTGGGCGCGAAGCGGCCGGACTTTTCGCTGAGATAGATAAGGATTGCGCCCGACTCAAACAACGGCAAACCGGCCTCGCGGTCGACGATGGCCGGGATGCGGTTGTTGGGTGAAATCGCCAGAAAGTGCTGCGCAAACTGCTCGCCCTTGCCGATGTCGATGGGATGGACCTCGTAGTCGAGGCCCATCTCTTCAAGCGCAATCGAGACCTTGCGGCCGTTGGGCGTGCTCCACGTGTAGAGGTCGATCATGTTTTGCGTCGGGCTTTTGTCTCCGGGGTCACGCAAGGCGCGCATAGCCAAGGGCGTCACAGACGGCTTCAAGGTCGAATATGCTGTGGTAGGCGTCCGGCGGGAGGAACTCAAGCCCGGCGATGAACAGGGCCGCACGAGGGCCGCTCAACTCCGGGTCGGCGACGGCAGCGGCGAGGGCGCGTCTGAGCCGGGCAACCTCGTCCCGCGACCGCCCGGCCGTCGTGACATAGGGCAGGGCGGGTGCGGCCGGACCGCGGGCAATGACCTTGAGGCCTGCAACGAGATCGAGCCGGTAACGGCTGGCGAGGGCGTAGGCGACACAGTCGATCGCCGCCACGTCGGCGGCGCCTTCGTGCACCAACCGCATCGAGCCCAGATGGCTGCCCGACCGGATTAGCTGAGAAAAGAACCTCCCGTTGGCGTTGAGGGGGGCGATGACGCATCTGAGCGCCAGATGGCCTGAAAGCGAATCGGCCGCGTTGAAGGCCGCCGTTGCGCCCTTGAGGTCCTCAAGGCGCGAGATCCCGGCATCAGCAGCGACCACGATGACACTCGAATAGCGCGGGCCCGTGCAGCCCTCGGCGGCATAAACCGGAGTGGCGAGGGGCTCAAGTTTTCCCTTGAAGGCGTGGACTAGCGGATAGCCGCACGTCTGCGACATGATTAGGTCGGGGCGTCTCCACTGGGTGCTGGGGTTGCGGTTGCGGGTGAGACGGTCGGGCGCGTCGAACCCTTGGTCGCGCAGATGCCCGGCCAGCCCCGCCCACCAGGCATCGGTCGCCTGGCGCACTTCCGGCCAATCGTACATCGGCAGGGTTGCGATCATGCGACCTCGGCAATGAGCGAGCGGACAACGGCCGCGCACTCGTTCGGTTGCACCTTGGCGTGGCGGATGAGATTGTCGAAATGGGCGGAAAACTCGCGGATGAGTTCGGTGGCGGTAAATACCAGATAGATCTCGCCGGCATAGATGACCGCTCGCTTGGGGCCGAACACTGTATAGGGCGCGGAGAACCGCTCGCGGCCGTCGAACAGGAACCAGCGGTAGGCGGGGTAGAGGGCGTCGAGCCTGTCGGCCATGTGCTCTAGCTGGTCGCGCCGGTCGGCGGGCGAAAGGCCGTGCCACGGCCCCTCGCCGCGCGCAAACCCGATCACGTCATGCAGTGGCGCACACACCTCGATCTCGCTGTCCGGCCGGCGGGCGTAGTCGATCCAGGCATTTGCCATGCCGCTCCAAGCCTGGGCAATCGGGTCGATGAGCTTGCGCGATTCATAGGCAATCGTGGCCGTCGTCTTGAGATGGTCGGGCAAGGTGGCCGGCACGTAGCGGATCTTAAAGCCGTGCGCCTCCTCGTGCCAGCGCTTCAGCCGTTCGTCGGCCGGGTCGCCGGCTTCCGGCTCGATGACCAACTGCGATACGACGTCGGCGGCCACATGGTCCTGCTGCGACAGCCCAAGCAGCCAGTCGACCGAGACCCCATGGGCCGCAGCGAGGCGCACAATGGTCTCAGCCCGCGGCAGCCGGACATTGGCCTCGGCCAGAAGCTGGGTGAGGGTGGAGCGGTCGAGCTTGGCCTTGGCGGCGAAGCGAGCGCGCGACAGGCCGGTGCGGGCGATGAGCTCGCCGAGGCGTGTGCGGAAGATCAGAACGGTATCACGCTTATCCATGACGATCGGTGACTATTGTCAACATTTGGCGTGTTTGCGTATCATAATAAACAATTCTGCGCACTTCCACAATTGTATCCCCGAGTGAATTGGGCAAAACTGCGGCAGTAATTTGGCTGGGGCTCGCCTTCATGACAGACATGACGCTGCCGCGCCCTGCTGCGCGGCTCAAGGTCGAGTGGAAAACGCTTGGGCTGATTGCCGGCTATTGGTTGGCATTCGCGTTCCTCATGTTCTATTGGCGCGAACTCGGCTGGTTGATCGTGGCCCCGCTGGGGGCTTATCTCGTGTGTCTGCACGGCTCTCTCCAGCATGAGGTCCTGCACGGCCATCCGACGTCTTCGCGAATCGTGAACGAGCTTTTGGTGTTTCCGGCCGTCAGCCTTTGGTTTCCCTACCGGCGCTATCGCGCGCTTCACCTCAAGCACCACGACAACGACCATCTGACCGATCCAGGCATAGATCCGGAGTCCTATTACCTGGATCCGCAGGCTTGGAGCGGGACGCCGCGCTGGCTGCGCCTCATCTATACCGCCAACAACGCCATGCTGGGACGCTTCATCCTCGGTCCGGCCATTGCCGCATCGCGCCTGATGGCGGCGGAAACCCGGCGCATGGCTAGAGGCGATCGCGAGGTCATGTTCGCCTGGGCGCTGCACGGGCTGGGCATTGTGGTCGTGTGGCTGTGGGTCAGCGTCGTCTCCGGCATGCCATTCTGGCTTTACGTGCTGCTTGTCGCCTACTGGGGCAACTCGCTCACCATGATGCGCTCCTATGCCGAGCACCGGGCCCACGAAAAGACCGGCTGCCGCACCATCGTGGTTGAGACCCATCCGGTGATCGGCCTTATGTATCTCAACAACAACCTGCACATGGCCCATCATGAGCGGCCGGGCATTCCCTGGTACGAGCTGCCGGCGTATTATCGCGCCCACAAGCAGCGCCTGCTCGAGGAGAACTGCGGTTATCTGATGCGCGGCTATGGCGAGTTGGCGCGGCGCTGGGCGTTCAGGCCCAAGGAGCCCGTCGCCCATCCCCTGGCGCAATCGTTGCAGCAGCCGGACTGATGGGTAGCAGATGATGTATTCGCATTGCCGGTCTTGTCGTCCTCCGGTGTGCCGGAGGCGATGCTGGGGGAACCGGTAGCCGCGGTGGATGCTGGGTAGCCCGATCAAGTCGGGCCATGACAATGTCAAGACAGTCGCTTACGGATAAGGGAGCTTTTCCATGACGTTTCATCAACTGCCGAGATCGGCGGCCTATGTGGTGGTGGGCGCCGGCATGCACGGCATGTCGACGGCCTGGCACCTCGCCATGGCGCTGGAGACATCGGGGCGCGGCCGCGGCTCAGACGTGGTGCTGATCGACAAGTCGGGCCCCGGTGCGGGAGCGACCGGCATCGCCTGCGGCTGCGTGCGCAACCTCTATATGACCTCGCCGCTCCATGCCATTCTCAAGCACTCGGTCGACGTGTGGCAGTCCGACCCGGTGAACTTCGGCTTCCAGCAGGTGGGCTACGTGTCGGTCGGCGAGTCCAACCAGCAGACCGACTACGAGACCATGCACGAGAGCCAGAATGCCTCCGGCTACCCCTCCGATCTCTATGTCGGCCAGGACGCCAAGCGCTTCCTCAAACGCCTGTGGCCGGACTTCAATGTCGACAAAGCCGATGTCGTCCTGCACGAAAAGCCGTCGGGCTATGCCGGCACCCACACCGCGGTGCGGGCGCTCAAGGAAAAGTGCGACCAGTGGGGCGTGCGCTCGATCATGGGGGTGAGCGTCGAAGGCTACGACATACAAAACGGCCGCGTCACGGCGGTCATGACGTCACAGGGAGACATCAAGGCCGACTGCGTCGTAGTGTGCGCGGGCGCATGGGCGAGCCGGCACTGGGAGTGGCTCGGATTGCCGGACAAGCTCGATCTGCGCTATCCCGACGGCGGCGTCGTTTCGGATGCCGACATGTGGACCTACTGGCGCCTGCTCGAAGGCGAGGTCTATCTCAACGGCACGAGCTACCGCACCGCCGACGACAAGGACCCGCCGGTGCTGCACGTCGAACTGATGAACACCGAAGTCACCACCGAGGACGGATACACCTTCCCGGACAAGCACTTTTACACCTACACGCGCTATGCCGCCGAACGCGTCGGGGCGCCGGGCGTGCAGGGCGGTACGATTCCGATCAAAATGGGGCCGAAGGCGGTTCTCGATCCCTATGGCCATGCCAACGACCTCTACCAGGCCGATCCGTGGTTTGCCGATTACTACTGCGCAACCCTGGCCTACCTGTTTGAGCGCTTCAAAGGCTGCCGCAAGCAATTCAAGCAGCGGCGCAACGGCGGCATCGGTGCATTCACGCCCGATTCGGTGCCGATATTCGACTGGGTGGCCGACAACGCCTATCTGATCGCCGACTCCAACCACGGCTACA
>CAYWVA010000051.1:0-14175 GCA_964461545.1 uncultured Rhizobiaceae bacterium
CGTCCTATTGCATGCTGGTGTTCATCGCCCGCCTGCAGCGCTTCGACATGGGGCTGGTGGAGGCCGCCCTCGATCTCGGCGCCACCAACGCCCAGGCGTTCCGCAAGATCCTGCTGCCGTTCCTCAAGCCCGCCATCGCCTCGGCCGCGGTGCTGGCGTTTCTCGCCAGCTTTGAGAACTACAACACGACGGTGTTCACCATCTCGCACTACAACACCTTTACCACCGAGGTGGCCCAGAAGGTGCGGCTCGGCATCGACCCGTCGATCTCCTCGCTGGCCGTCGTGATCATCGCCTTGACGCTGGTCGGCGTGCTTGTCCACGAGGCCTGGAGCCGTTACGCCGCGCGACGGCTGAAGACGGGCCAGCGCGGCCCCGGGGCCTTTTTCCGCGGCAACCCGGCGGCAATCATGTCGGCACTGATCGTGGTCGCCGGGATCGGCACGGTGTGGGTGGCGCAACAACACAGTGCGGCGGCGTGCAAGGCCGAGGTGCTGGAGCAGAAGTTCGAGCATCAGCGCCAGCTCCAGGAGCGGGCGCGCCAAGGCAGCGCCGAGCCACAGCCGCAGGCACCGGCGGTGGGGGCGCCGTTCGGCGATATCTTTGCCCCTGGGCGCATGCAGATGTCGCCACCCGCGCCGCCGCAGTAGGGTCAGGCCGCGACGCGCTTGCGATAAGCATGGGCCCGGCGGCGCACCGAGGCGAGGAGGCCATGCGCCTTCGGCACCAGGCTCTCCAGGCCCTTGGGCAGGAACAGCACCGCGGCAATGAGGATGGCGCCATAGATCATCGGCCGCCAGGCATCGGCCCCGAGTGCCCGCAGCACCACCTCGTTGATGACGGTGAGCACCACCACCCCGAGGATCGGGCCATAGAAGGTGGCGGTGCCCCCGACGATGGCCCAGATCAGCACATAGACCATGTGCTCGACCTCGAAGCGGTTGGGACCGACGGTGCCGATATAGTGGGCATAAAGCGCGCCCGCGAGGCCGGCGAAGAACGAGGCCAGCACAAAGGCGAGCATGCGGTAGCGGAAGGTGTTGACACCGACCGACTCGGCAAGCCTGTCCTGCCAGTGGATGGCATGGAAGGTCAGGCCGATGCGTGATCGCTCGATGCGGTAGAGGATCCACAGCGAGGCCGCCACGACTACGAGGCATAGATAGTAATACGCCTCGGGGTCGAAGAAGCTGACCTTGACGATGCCGAAGTCGAGGTCCGGGACCGGCGGGATGAGCTTCAATCCCGTCGGGCCGCCGAAGGGGTCGGTGAACCGCTTCCAGATGAGCCGGATCACTTCGCCGGCAGCAAACGAGCCGATGAGGAAATAAAACCCCTTCATGCGGAACAACGGAAAGCTCAATATTGCCGCGACCACACCTGCGGTGGCAGCGCCGAGCAGCATCGACAGGGGAACCGGAATTCCGATGCCGCGCCGCGACAGGATGGCGCTGGCATAGGCCCCGACCCCCATGATCACCACATGGGCAAGCGACCATTCCCCGGTCAGCGTCATCAGCCGATAGCTCGCCACCAGCAGCACATTGATGACCAGAAGGACGGCGATCTCCCTCTGGGAGAAGGTCAAGAAGTGCGGCAGCACGATGAGGATGACTGCAAGCCCTGCCGTGAACAGCCAGGCAGCCAGGCGGTTGGCCCGATCGGACCGGCTGCCCGCCGCCCTGTCAGCCGCCCTGTCAGCCGCCCTGTCAGCCGCCTTGTCAGGCACGTTCCCGGGCTCCGAACAGTCCAGTGGGCCTGACGATGAGGACGAGCAGCATGAGCACCAGGCCGACGATGTCGGCAATGACGCCGTCCCAGAACGTGGTCACAAACGTGTGCACGAAGGCATAGAGGATGGCGACCACGATGGCACCCTCAAGCTGGCCGATACCGCCCACCACGATGATGATGAAGGCGGTGACGATGACCGCATGGCCCATGAACGGCGTCGGGCCGACGAGCGGGGCGGTGAGGGCGCCGGCGACGCCAGCCAGGGCTGCGCCCACAAACATCGCGATGCGCGACACCTGGTTGAGCGAAATGCCCTGAAGGGCGGCCGCCTCGCGGTCCTGGGCGCATGCCCTCAGCGCCCAGCCGAAGCGGGTGCGGCGCAAGAAGATCCACAAGGCCGTCAGCAGAGCGATAGCCGCCAGGATGACGAACAGCCGCTGATGGGTGAGCACGACGCCCTCGATGATCTCGATCCGGCTTTGTGTCGGCGGGGCGATGTGTCGCATGCGCACCCCGAAGCCGAGGACCGCCGCGGTCTGCAAGATCAGCAGGAAGCCGATTGAGGCAATAAGCCCGCTCAGCGGATTGTCGCGCAACGGGCGAAACAGGGCGTACTCCATGATAAGGCCCAACACGCCCACGAACACGAGGCCCGCCGCCACGGCGACAAAGAACGGCATGGCAAACATTGAGTACAGTGCCACCACCGTATAGGCGCCGGCCATATAGAGTTCGCCGTGGGCGAAGTTTATGACCCCCATGACGCCGAAGATCAGCACCAGACCGACGGCAATCAGCGACATGTAACTGGCGGCGTAAACGGCGTTGACGACGGTCTGGAGGACAAGCTCGATCATCGGCTACCAGTGGCTGACGGCAAGCTTCATTATTGACGGTCCGTTGTACAAGGGCCTCGTCCTTCAACAGGTTCGGGACGAGGCCCTAGCTTACCGACCCAGCCTCAGCCACGCTGATGGTACATCTGGCCCAAATCGGTCATGTGCTTGATCAGCAGATCCTTGTGCTTGTCCCACCAGGCCGGAATGGAACGGTACTCCTTGATCACTGCCTTGCCGTTCTCGATCACCACCACCGGCCAGTTGCCGACCAGGGCATTGTCGATGCCGAACAACTCGGTGCCCCACCACTCGGCATCGCCGAACACATGCTTGCCCCTGCCGCCCTCCTTCATGGCGGCGAGCACCGCGGCGGGCTCGATCGATCCCGCCCTTTGCGCCGCATCGGTCCACAATTCCATGATAGAGGCATATTCCCACGACACCGCGCTCCACTCGTCAGCGCCGAAGCGCTCCACATACTCGGCATAGAAGTCGTTGGGCCGTGGGAAGTTGATGTGCGGCTCGTTGAGGGCCGGATCGTCGAAGTCCGGGAACTGGAAGATGAAGCCCTCCATGAACTCCGTCGAGGTTTTCTCGATGATCCGCTGATAATAGTCCGCCGTGCACGAGATCATGGTGCCCCTGAAGCCCTGCTGGAAAGCCTGCTCGCAAAGCGGGTGCACATAGTCGGCATAAGCGGTGTCGAGGCACACGATGTCGGGCCGCCTGGATAGCAGTCGGGTCATGACCGGGGCGAAGTCGGTGGTCGCGGGATCGAAGAACATGGGCGAATCGAGCAACTCGATTCCGGCCGCCTCGAAGGCTGCAAGATAGGTGGCGACCGACGGCTTGCCCAGGGCATCGTCCTGGGCGCAGATCACCGCCGTCCTGGCCTCCGGCTTGTTCTCCGCCAGCCACTCGACACCGGTGACGTTGTAGATCGGGTGCACCTCGCACGGGGCAATCAGCGTCGTGGTGTCGGGCGTCAGATCGGACGGCAGGAGCGTGGAAACGAGCATTCCGGACTGCTCGACCACCGGCTGGGCACCCGGCCAAGGGTCGCCGCCGAGCATCATGACGAAGCTGACGCCGTCTTCCCGGATCAGCTTGGCGGCGCCGGCGCGCGCCTTGCCCGGATCGTACTCCTCGTCATAGGAGACGAACTCGACCTGGTAAGTGTCCTCGCCTACCCTGATGCCCCCGGCCGAGTTGATCCAGTCGGCCCAGATCTGGCAGCCGTCGAGGCCGGGCTTGCCCCACGCCGACACCGGTCCGGTGAGCGGAGCAAGGAAGCCGATCTTCACCGTCTTGTCGGCGCCCAAAGCGCGCCGGGGCAGGCCTGCCGCGGCCATGATGGTCACCGCTGCGGTGCTGGACATAAACTCGCGGCGCCCGAGGCGCTTCTTCCTGAACGCATTGATCATGCTTGTTCCTCCCTAGCCGATGCACTCTAAAGTGTGCGCCCATTTGGGTTGCTGTGCAAGTAAGTTGGTGCCAACTGGTATGCGATTGGATTGATCTGGGTCCAAATTGGTCGGCAGGCCGCCGCGGCTTTGTGGAGGAAGGCTCCCCCTCGGGTAACCGAAAAGCGCGCTGACAGCCTCGATGCAAGCGTCTATGAAGGCCATCTGCTTGTAAAGGAACCGCCTATGGCCTCGTCACCCTATGCCCGAACCGTCGCCTTCCGGGGCCCGCAAGGCCAGGAAGACATGCCCTATCTCCTCACACCCGGCCCACTCACTACCTCGCGCACCGTCAAGCACGCCATGCTGGCCGACTGGGGTTCGCGCGACATCGAGTTCCGCCACCTGGTCCTCGACATCCGCCAGCGACTGCTCAAGATTGCCGGCGCACAAGGCTATGAATGCGTGCTGATGCAGGGATCCGGCACCTTCGCCATTGAGGCGGCACTGGGCAGCTTCGCCGGGACGAAGCAAGCCGCCAAGACATTGGTGGTAATCAACGGAGCCTACGGCGAACGCTGTAGCAAGATCCTGGATCGACTGCGCCGACCGCACGTGACCCTCAATGTCGGTGACAGCCGCGCCCCCTCGCCGCAGGAAGTCGCAAGCCGCCTCGACGTCGATCGCAAGATCGCCGCCGTCATAGTTGTGCACTGCGAGACGACATCGGGGATCATCAATCCGCTGCCCGATATCGCGACCGTTGTGAAGGCGCGCGGCAAACTGCTCATCGTCGATGCCATGAGTTCGTTCGGCGCAATTCCCCTCGACATGGCCGAACTCGACATCGATGTCATGGTCTCCTCGTCGAACAAATGCATCGAGGGCGTACCGGGATTTGCCTATGTGATCTGCCGGCGTGCCCTGCTCGAGGAGTCGCAAGGACGGGCCCATTCGTTGGCGCTCGACCTTTACGACCAGTGGCAGGCCATGGAGAACAACGGCCAGTTCCGCTTCACGCCGCCGACCCATGCCCTGGCCGCCTTTCACCAGGCGCTCATGGAGCATGCCGCGGAGGGCGGTGTGAAGGGCCGCGGCGCGCGCTATTGGCAAAACCGCGACGTGCTGATCAGCGGCATGCGCGAACTGGGGTTTGAAACTCTGCTGCCGGACGAGGTGTCGGGACCGATCATCCAGACCTTCCTCACTCCGGCCGATCCCGCCTTCAGCTTTGAGCCCTTCTACCAAGCGCTCCGGTTGCGCGGCTATGCCATCTATCCTGGCAAGCTGACGGCGCGTGATACCTTTCGCATTGGCACCATCGGCCAGATCGACGAAACGGTCATGCGCCAAGCCGTGACAGCAATCCGTGAGGTGCTTGCCGAGATGGGAGTGACGAGCGGCGCGCCAGCACATGAGGCGGCTCAACATCCACCTACGGCCTGACCGCTGAGTGTTCGCTGCGCCTTGCGGCAAGCGGTCACTCGTCGTCTTCTTTGACAGGCTGAGAGACGACGCCCATGGTGCGATTTGATGACGGGCGCCAATCGGCAGCACGGCAATTGCAATAGGGTTACGGGTTGATGAACCCCGGCACGATGGTGATCGTCAATCTCCTGGGCGGCGTGGCGCTGCTGCTGTGGGGCGTGCGCATGGTTCGCACAGGGGTCTTGCGCGCCTGGGGCGATGCGCTCAAACGCTTCATCGAGAACAGCCTGTCGAACCGGACAACCGCGTTCGCCTCCGGCGCCGTCGCCACCCTCATGCTGCAGAGCGGCACCGCCACGGCACTCATCATTACCGGGCTTGCCAGCAGCGGCGTGATCGGAGCTGCGACCGGAATTGCAGTGCTGCTCGGCGCCGATCTCGGCTCGGCAGTAGTGAGCGGCATTTTCGCCATGGCCGGCCCGCTGGTCACCGGACTTTCCCCGGTGCTGCTGTTTGCGGGCTTTTTGGTGTTTTCCGTATCGACTGATTTCCGCCCCCGCAATGCCGGCCGCATCCTGATGGGGCTTGGCTTGATGCTGCTGGCACTCCACCTGGTGGTGACGGCGTCGGAACCGCTGCGCGAAGCGACCCTGTTCCACAGCGTTCTCGCCACGCTCGGCTACGAGCCGCTGTTGGCGGTGGTGATCGGGGCGCTGGTGACGTGGATGACCTATTCGACGCTTGCCGTCATCCTGCTCATCGCGTCGTTTCTGGCCAGCGGCAGCCTCGAGATCGGCGCTGGCATGGCGCTCATCCTAGGTGTCAATCTCGGCGGTGGCCTTCCGGCGCTTTCCGCCACGGCCGGCCAGCCGCGCACCGCACGGCGGCTGCCCGTGGCAAACCTCGCCTGCCGGGCGGCATTGGCGCTCGTGCTGGTGCCAGCGCTCGGCCCCCTCCGGGAGATCCTGGCGGCGTGGATCACCGATCCGGTGATTACGGCGGTGACCTTTCACGTCGCCTTCAACCTTCTCCTCGCCGCGGTCTTCTTGCCGTTTGCCGGGGCCATCATGGGCGGCGTCGAGCGGGCATTGCCGAACCTGAACGCCACTGCCGACTCACTTGCGGTGCCGCGCTATCTCGACCGTGGCGCCCTGAGCACGCCGGCGGTGGCGCTGTCCAGCGCCCAGACGGAAACCGGGCGAATGACCGAATTGCTCGACCGCATGCTGGTGCTGTCAATGGAGGTGCTGGCGAGTGGATCGATCGAGCGGCTCAAGGAGCTGCGGCTGCTCGACGACAAGATGAACGCCTATCAGAGCGCCATTCACGCCTATCTCGTCGGGCTGATGGAGCAGGAGCTTGAACAACACTACAGCCGGCGGGCCATGGAGATCATGCTTTACGTCAGCAATCTCGAACATGCCGGCGACATTATTCATCTCAACCTGGCCGACCGCATCAAGTCCAAGACCAAGGAGAACGTCTCCTTCACCAGGTCGCAGACCGAATCGCTGAGCGAGCTTCAGAAGCTTGTCTCCAATAGCTTGCGCATCGCCTCAATCGTCCTGGCGTCGGGCGATGTCGAAGGCGCGCGTCGGCTGATCGAGCAGAAGGCAAACTTCCGGACGCTCGAGCATCGCATCATCGAGCAGCATTTCACGCAACGTACCGGCAGCCGGACCAAATCGTTGAGAGCCTCGGCGATCTTCGTCGACATCATTCGTGACTTGCATCGCATCAACTCGCATATCGTTTCGGCTGCCTACCCGATCGTCGACCAGGCGGGGCTTTTGCGCGAGACGCGGCTGCGCCCCGAGGCGAAGTCCGAGCCGGGCGATTGAGCGGAGGTGAAGAGCAAGGCCTAAGCTTACCGGCAGTAGCTGTTGCGGTGCGGGCCGAGGTCGAGGTGAAAGTGGTCGTGGTGGTGGCGGTCGGTACTGGGCCCGAGCACGGTCGAAAAGTGATCGCAGGCGCCGCGGTTGAGATCACGCAAAAAAGCGCGCTCCTCAGAACCGCCGCTCCAGCCGGCCTTCACCGTCACCGTGCGGCCGCTCTCCAGCGTGAACGCCGACAAGTCGATGGCGTTGCCGAAGCCGTGCTGGCTCATCATGGCGCCGCGCACCGAATTGCGCGCCCGGCACGAGTACGACCCGGCCACCCGCACCGACCGGATCGGTTCGCCGAATGCCAGTAGAGCAGCCGGTTGAGCCACTCCGGTCAGCCAGTTGTCGAGCGGCTGGACGACGCCGCAATTCAGCGTCGCGCCGCTGTTGAACTCAACCCCGCTCAGCGAGCGCACCCGCCACGGGTTGGGGATCTGGCAGCCATTGCCTTCGCTGATCGGCGGCAGCTGTTCGGCGTTGCCGAGCTGGCGCGGATCGACCGGGCAGTGGGCCGGCGGCGGCACGAGGCCACGGGTATCGAACTCAGGGCCGGAGCACGCCGTAAGTCCGGCGAGGATGACCAGCGGAGCAAGCCCCCACGCACGGCCACTGTGCATTGATCCTCGCAAATCTCGAAAGTTTCCGAAGGAGTCGTAGACTATCGGCACAAGGTAAACAACTGCTTGAACTAGCACCGCGCCGATGACTCCCTCTCATTTTTCTAGGGGGAGGGAGCGCTGGCGTGCATTTCTAGGGGGAGGGAGCGCTGGCGTGCGCCAGAACAAATCGGCGCAGCGCAGCGAAGAACTCCGGCCACACCGGGTCGTGGCGAACCATCACGTGGTTGCGCGTTTCGAGGACCACAAGCTCGGCTTGGGGCAGCGCCGCCGCCATCTCCAGGCTCTGCTGAAGCGGGTGCACACCGTCATTGCGGCCATGGAGAACCAGCGTCGGCACCTTAATTGCGGACAATCGGTCGGTGACGTCGAAACGGTCGAAAGCCTCGCGCAATCGCACCGCCGTCTCGGCGGTTGCGGTGATTCTCTGCAAATCGACAAACGAGCGGAGCTGCTCTGGCGTGCCGTCAGGCGCGTAGATGGATCCGAAGGCTTGCAGGAACTGCGAACCTTCCGCGCCCCATCCATGTCGCATCAAGGCGAGATAGGCTTCGCCTTGCTCTCTGTCGGCTTGCGAGCGCAGCAGGCGCCCTCTGACGAAGCCGCCATGCAACGCCAGGCAATTCACCCGGGCGGGGCGGCGAGCGGCGTATTCGAGCGCCACCGGCACGCCCTGGGAACTGGCATAGATCGCAAACCGATCGAGGCCGGCAGCGTCAATGACGCTCTCGAGGTCAGCCACGAAGGCCTCGAGCGAGAAATCGTCGACGTTCCTGTCCGACAATCCATTGCCGCGCTGGTCGTAGCGGATCACGGTGAACGACTTGCCGAGTTCGCTGAGGAACGGCCGCCAGATGGGGCTGTGCCAATCATGCTCCAGATGGCTCAGCCAGTGGCCGACGCGGACCACCTGAGGACCGCTGCCGAACGTCGCAAAGGCGATATGCACGCCGTCGGGGGCGCGGCAGAAGCGCACCCTTTGGAACTGCTCGAATGATGCGGCGGGCCCCTGATCGGGCCGCTCCGTGCCGTCGATGTTCATTGTCGCAGCGGCCTGGGGTTCCGCCTCGGATCGCACCGGGGCGATGAAGCGAATGCCGCGCCGGGGCACCGTCTTGATCACGGCCTGGCGGGTGCCGTCATCGCCTAACACCTTTCGCGCCGCGTTGATGCGTGAGCTGATCGTCGCTTCGGACACGATGCGCCCACTCCAGATATTATCGATCAGCTCGTCCCGGGTGATTAGGCGATTAGGGTTCTCGACCAGCAGTCGCAGCAGGTCGAACACCTGCGGCTCGACCCGGCGAAGGACGCCAGCCGAGCGGAGTTCGTGCGTCTCGGTGTCGATCTCACAGTCGAGAAATGCATAGCGCATGCTCACCACCACTGAGAAACGTCCGGTCTGAGATCCTCCAGAACAATCACGGGAAAGACAAGGACTTCTCAGGCCTTTCTGAAAGCGCTCGCCTCCGACCTGCGTACTGTGACGGTCACGACCAGGCCACGTGTTTAGCGGAGCTGATCAATGACATCCAGGAAGGTATTAACCGAGCTTCGGACGATCTGTGTTGGGTCTGAAGTTGCCCCGTTCTGCGCCGGGGCGCACCGCTATCAGCCCGAGGCCCTGCATAAGGTTCCGCCCACCTCGGCGGCTCCCTCGGTGATGCCGATCGGTCTCGAGAGCGACCCGCGAGCGGGCGAACCCGAATGGCACGGCCAGTGGCAGATCCTGAGGTATCTTTGAGGAGATCAGACATGACAGTGGGAACATTGCAGGGTGACCCGGAAGGGCCTATTGCAGTGCCATGCACTGGAGCGAGGAAGCCATCGTTCTGGGGGTGCGCCGGCATGGCGAAACGAGTGCCATTGCCGACCTGCTGACCCGCGGTCATGGCCGCCATCTCGGGCTGGTGCGCGGCGGCCGCTCACGCCATGCCCGCCCCGTTCTGCAGCCTGGAAATCTGGTCCTTGCCAGCTGGCGCGCCAGGCTCGAAGACCAGCTCGGCACATTGACGGCGGAGCCGGTGGCGATGCGCGCAGCCAGCTTGATCGCCGACCCGTTCAAGCTCGCCGGCCTCAGCACGCTGACGGGCCTGAGCCAGGTGCTGCCGGAGCGCGAGCCCCATCCCAGGCTCTACGACGCGCTGACCATTGCGCTCGCCGCGCTCGACGACGATACGGTGTGGCCAGCCGTCCTGGTGCGATTCGAACTCGGGCTGCTTGACGAGCTGGGTTTCGGGCTCGACCTGACGGTTTGCGCCGCGACCGGGGCGCGCGACGATCTCGTCTATGTGTCGCCGCGCTCCGGCCGGGCAGTGAGTGCGACGGCCGGGGCGCCCTATCGCGATCGCCTGTTGGCGCTGCCGGCGTTCCTCCAGCAATCGCCCACCTGCCGGCCGGCCAACGACGAGGTCATTGCCGGATTGCGGCTGACCGGCCATTTTTTGCAACGCCACATTCTGGAGCCGCGCGATCTTGTCGCGCCGGCGGCCCGCAGCCTGGTGATCGACCGGCTGGCGAGGGGCGGCGCGTTCGCCGCTCTTGATGCCTAACAGGGCTTGCGACTATAGCCGGTCGAGGCCAGAAAGCCCAAAGGGACGATCACGCATGCTCGGACGATTGAACCATGTCGCCATCGCGGTGCCCGATCTTGCCGCCGGACTTGCGGTCTATCGCGACGTTCTCGGCGCCAGGGTCTCAGCGCCTCAGCCCGAGCCCGACCATGGCGTGACGGTGGTGTTCGTGGAGCTGGACAACACCAAGATCGAGCTGCTCGAGCCCTTGGGCGAGGCCTCGCCGATCGCCAGGTTTCTGGAGAACAACCCGGCCGGCGGCATCCACCACCTGTGCTATGAGGTCGACGATATCGTGGCCGCCCGCGACCGGCTCGTGGCACAAGGCGCCCGCGTACTCGGCAACGGGGAGCTCAAGATCGGGGCCCATGGCAAGCCGGTTGTCTTCCTCCACCCCAAGGACTTTCTCGGCACGCTCGTCGAGCTTGAACAGGCCTGAGTCATGACCCTAGCGGGCGGTATCGCGATCTATTTCGTGCTGTGGTGGCTGGTGCTGTTCACCGTCCTGCCGTGGCGCGCCACCAGCCCGCACGAACTCGGCCACGACGTCGAGGCCGGCCATGCCGCGAGCGCCCCGGTGCATCCGCATCTGCTGGCCAAGTTTGTCGCCACGACGCTCATCTCGGCGGCGATCTTCGCCGGCGGCTGGGCGGCGTTCGAGACCGGCTGGGTGACGCTCGACGGCCTGCCGCTTCTGCCTGACCACCGGGTCAGGTGAGAGCAAAAGAAAAAAGCAAGGCCAAAGCCTTGCCTTGAAGTTCTGTCCAGTCCTCCGAAGCCCCATCCTTGAATCGCGAGGCGGCAGCGGGGGTATGCCGCGCCAGGAGAGACCGCTCCTCCCAAGACTTGGGCGATAGTCCAGCGCGAACGCCGGCCGTCCCTGTTTTTGGCGTCGCCACACTACAAAAGCGGCGTGCCTGTGTCGATGGTTATGTTGGTCGCACGGCGAGGATTGCGCGGCTCGGCCGCAATGGTATGGGAGGCGCTTTGTTTCGCAGCCAGGATCGCCTAAAAGGGGCCGGTTCGGCCGGCCATCGGCCGGTCAAGTTTCCCAACCCGCGCCAGCAGGTTCGTCCATGAGGCTCAGCCAGTATTTCCTGCCTATTCTGCGTGAAGATCCCAAGGAAGCCGAGATCGTCTCGCACCGGCTGATGCTGAGGACGGGCATGGTGCGCCAGGAGTCGGCCGGGATCTACTCGTGGCTGCCGCTCGGCTTTCGCGTGCTGAAGAAGATCGAGCAGATCGTCCGCGAGGAGCAGAACCGCGCCGGCGCCATCGAGGTTCTGATGCCGACCATCCAGTCGGCCGACCTGTGGCGCCGGTCCGGCCGCTACGACGGTTATGGCAAGGAGATGCTCCGCATCACCGACCGCCACGACCGCGACATGCTGTACGGGCCCACCAACGAGGAGATGATCACCGACATCTTCCGCTCCGGCGTGCAGTCCTACAAGGACCTGCCGCGCAACCTCTATCATATCCAGTGGAAGTTCCGCGACGAGATCCGCCCGCGCTTCGGCGTCATGCGCGGACGCGAGTTCCTGATGAAGGATGCCTATTCCTTCGACCTCGACCCGCAGGCGGCGCGCCACTCCTACAACAAGATGTTCGTTTCCTACTTGCGCACCTTCGCCCGCATGGGGCTGAAAGCCATCCCGATGCGCGCCGAGACCGGCCCCATCGGCGGCGACCTGAGCCACGAGTTCCTCATCCTCGCCGATACCGGCGAAAGTGCCGTCTACTTCGATCGGGACTTCTACGACATGGACTGGTCGGCATTCGAAATTGACTATGACGATGTCGACAAGGTGGGTGCGGTGGTCAAGGAGTACACTTCGAAATATGCCGCAAGCGATGACAAGCACGATCCGGCGGAGTTCGAACGCCGGGTACCGGAGGCCCGCAGGCTGTCGGGTCGCGGCATCGAGGTCGGCCATATCTTCTTCTTCGGCACCAAGTATTCCGAGCCCTTGGGCTGCGTTGTCCAGGGACCGGACGGCAAGCCGGCCAACGTGCAGTCGGGCTCCTACGGTATCGGCGTGTCACGGCTGACCGGCGCCATCATCGAGGCGAGCCATGACGAGCAAGGCATAATCTGGCCTGAGCCGGTGGCCCCCTTCGCCGTCGGGCTCGTCAATCTGAAGTCGGGCGATGCCGAGACCGACCGGGCCTGCGAAACCGTCTACCGGGCGCTTCAGGCCAGGGGCGTCGAGGTGCTTTATGACGATCGCGACGAGCGTCCCGGCACCAAGTTCGCCGTGATGGACCTCATCGGCCTGCCGCGCCAGATCATCATCGGCCCGCGCGGGCTCAAAGAGGGCACCGCCGAGATCAAGGTGCGTCGAACCGGCGAGCGCCACACCAGCGGCCTCGACCAGGTTGCTGATCAGTTCGCAGCCGTGGGCGGCACTTTATCGGCCGGCAAGCCGTGACCGAAAGGGTGCGCGATACGCGGCCGTTTTCGGCCTTCGAGCGCCTGATCGCCCGGCGCTACCTGCGGGCCAGGCGGCGCGAGGGCTTCATCTCGGTGATTGCCGGGTTTTCCTTTGTCGGCATCATGCTGGGCGTGGCGACCCTTATCATCGTCATGGCGGTGATGAACGGCTTTCGCGGCGAGCTTTTGTCGAAGGTGCTGGGCTATAACGGCCATGCCATGGCCTACTCGGCGGCGGGCGGGCCGATCCGCGATTTCGACCGGACGGCCGAGGCGCTGCTCGAGGTCCCCGGGGTGATCAAGGCCATGCCGTTCGTGGAAGGCCAGGTGATGGCCTCCTCGGTACGGGCCAACACGGGTGCGCTAGTGCGCGGCGTCCGCGAGCCCGACTTGAAGGGGCTGGCCAGCGTCAACAACGACCGCCTCAGAGGCAGCTTCGACGGCTTCGAATTTTCCGGCGGTGTGGCGGTCGGCCACCGGCTTGCCTGGAATCATGGGCTCTCTCTTGGCGACTCGGTCATGCTCATCTCTCCGCAAGGTCCTGAGACCATCCTCGGCACGACGCCGCGCATGCGCTCGTTTGAGGTGGTGGCGGTGTTCGACATCGGCATGTCGGAATACGATTCCTCCGTCATCTACATGCCGCTCGACGATGCCCAGGAATATTTCATGTCGGAGGACGGCGTTACCGCGCTCGAGATCATGGTCGACGATCCCGACGCCATCGATGCCCGCATCGAAGCCCTCCAGGAGCGCATCGGATCCGGGCTCCACTTAGTCTCCTGGAAGCGGGCCAACCAGACCTTCTTCAGCGCCCTTGAGGTCGAGCGCAACGTCATGTTCCTGATCCTCACGCTGATCATCCTGGTGGCGGCGCTCAACATCATTTCCGGCCTCATCATGCTGGTGAAGGACAAGGGCCGCGATATTGCCATTTTGCGCACCATGGGTGCCACCCGCGGCGCCATCCAGCGCATCTTCTTGATGACCGGAGGGGCGATCGGCATCGCCGGCACGCTTGCCGGCCTGCTGCTGGGGATCGTGGTGTCCCTCAACGTCGAGGCCATCCGGCAGTTCCTGGCCTGGCTGATCGGCACCGAGCTGTTCCCGCCGGAGCTCTATTACCTGTCACAGCTCCCCGCCAAGATCGATCCCGGACAGACCGCGGCCGTGGTGCTCATGTCGCTGGTGCTGTCGTTCCTGGCCACACTCTATCCCTCCATGCGGGCCGCCAGGCTCGATCCCGTCGAAGCCCTGCGCTACG
>CAYWVA010000052.1:0-13964 GCA_964461545.1 uncultured Rhizobiaceae bacterium
CCTGGCCGTGAAGCTCGAGGGCGGTGCGGCGCCGTTTCGCTGGCTGGCCAACGGCCGACCGCTGGAGGGCGTCGAGCGCCGCCGCAGCCTACTTTGGGTCCCCGACAGTCCTGGTGCCTCGAAGCTGACAGTCATCGATGCCGCCGGCGCGGCCGCAAGCGTCACCGTCTATATCGACTGACGGCTTGCACCAGACCCGCCACCCGGCGGCGTCATCCGCCGAGGATCTGGACGACCTCGGAGAGGCGTTCCTTGGAGCTCATTTGCGTCGGACTTCCACATGCAAAACTTCCCTCGCATTCGAATAAGCTGCACGCAGCGAGTTCACAGAACCTCAGGGCGGCGGAGCGGATCTTCGTCGATGAGACCCGTGCCCCGGTGCTGGACCATTCGCTGGACCCGGGTGCGGAAGCGGACCAAGACCGGCTACTCCTGGTGTCCGACGACCGCGGACACGGCGGGCCCAGCCCACCGATCGTCTTGTTCGACTATGCGCCCGGACGCGGTGGCGTCCATACAGAGACATTCCTGAGCGGCTATGGCGGGCGCTTCCTGCAATGCGACGGCTATGAGGGCTATGTCAGGTTGATCGGGATTGAGTGGGGTCGAGCGGGCGGAAGGTCCGTGGGTGCTGGTGCACAGCTGGTCCCATGTCCGCCGCCGTCCGGCCTGACCCGGTTCCTCGAGGACGGGCGGCTCCAGCTCGACACCAACCTGGTCGAGAACCAGATTCGCCCGCTCGCCCTTACGAGGAAAAATGCATTGTATTGGCCTGCCATGAGGTCGGTGCCGAAAACTGAGCGCTGCTGGCCTCCATTGTCGCCACCTGCAGGATGAGCGACGTGAACCCGGTTGCCTATATCGCCGACACCCTCAGGGCGATCCTCGACGGCCATCCACGCAGCCGCGTGGAGGACCTCATGCCGTGGCACTTCCGCAAGGCGTCAAGCGCCGCCACGTAGGGGATCGGCGTAGCGATTACGATGATTGAGACTATACGCCAGAGAACATGCGTCGGCCCGGCACGGGCATGGAGGCGCTCAGAATAGTTCCAGTCTCCGACTCGGTAATAAAGAGCGTCTGTCGCTCGGCCCCGCCATAGGCCAGGTTCGTTGTGTGCCGGCCGAGGGGAGATTGGATCCTGAGCAAAGGCTCCCCGTTGGCGCTGAAGAGCCAGACCGCGCCGATGCCGATGTGGGCGACCGCCAGGCCGCCCGATTCATCAATCGCCAGTCCGTCGGGTCCTCCGCCTCCCGACAGCTGAATGAAATTTCCAACCTTCGCCACCGTCCCGTCCCGCATGAGCGGAACACGCCAGATTGCGTTTGCTCGTGTCACCGCGACGTACAGAACGGACTCGCTGGGATCGAGCACAAGGCCGTTCGGGCTGGGGATGTTGTCAAGCAGGCAGTCGACGCTTCCGTCAGCTCGCACGCGAAACACCCGGCCCGACGGATCGTGCAATCCGGTCAGGCCTTGATCGGTAAAATAGAGGTCGCCGTTCGAAGCAAACACCAGATCGTTAACCGCTTTCAGCCGCTCCAGTCGAACCCGCTGCAGGAACGGCTCGACGCGTCCGGTTTCAGGATCCAGCACCATGATGCCGTACTTGTAATCCGCGATGAAGATGCGCCCGTCGCGATGAATCTTCAGACCGTTTGGCTCCCCGTCATACTGGGCGACCAGGCTGAACTCGCCCGTCGGGCTGATGCGAAAGACCCGCCCCCAGGGAATGTCCACGCAATAGAGATTGCCGTCCGGATCGAAAGACGGGCCTTCGAGTAGCGAGTGGGTCGGCAGCGTGCCCGGTTGATGCCTGTGCCACTCCGATGTCGGCTCCGGCATGCGCAGGTAGTCAGGCAGCGTTGCGAACACTTCGGCTTCAACTGCGGGTGGTGCTGCGAACATGGTTTGCGTACTCAGGCCTATTTCAGGGCTGCCGGCAGCCACAGGACGAGCTGCGGAAATGCGTACAAGAAGAAGGAAAACAGCACGATGATGGCGGCATATGGTGCCGACGCCAGAGCAACGTCGCCAAGCGAACGCTCCGGCGCGATCGAGTTGATCGCGAACAGGTTGAGCCCCATCGGCGGAGTCAGGGCCCCCAGTTCGATGAAGATGATCAAGATGATACCGACCCAGACGCCATCAAAGCCAAGCGCGATCAGCGAGGGATAGATCAGCGGCACCGTCAGCAGCATGATCGACAGCCCGTCGATGAACATCCCGATCACGGCGTAAATCGCTAGGAGGACACAGAAGAAGATGAATGGCGAAACATCGAGGATCGTCAGCCATTCCGCCAATCCGCGGCTGATTCCAGCAGACACAAGCGCAAAGTTGAGAATCTGCGCATTGATCGTTATGAACATGATCACCGCGCTTATCAGCACGGTATTGCGCAGCGCCAGCCAGAGGCCCTTCACCGTCAACTGCCGGTAGACAACGGCCAGCACAAGAGCCAACAGGCTGCCAAGAGCCGACGCTTCAGTCGGGGTGACTATACCGCCGTACATTCCGCCGATTACGGCAGTGACCAAGACGATAATGGGCAGGGCATCGCGCGCGGTCGTGCGAAGGTCAAGCTCGGGGACCGTCTCCCTACCGGGGGCGAGCGCCGGGTTGATGAGGCATTTGACGGCCACAAATGCGGCGAACATCAGGGCCAGGATCACACCAGGTACAATGCCGGCCATGAACAGGTCGATGACGGATTCCTGGGTCATCGACCCGTAGACGATCAGCGGAATGCTCGGCGGCACGAGTATTCCAAGGCAGCCGCCGGCCGCCAGCGTCCCCAGAGTCAGTTGATCCGCATACCCCCTGGCGCGCATTTCTTTGACCGCCACCGTCCCTACCGTCAGCGCGGTCGCCACCGATGAGCCGGATACCGCAGAAAAGATGGCACAGCCGGCGATATTAGTTTGCGCGAGGCCGCCCGGCACGCGCCTGAACAAGCCGGCAATGCCGGAATAGAAGCGCCCCGCGACCCCGCTTTGCAGGATGAGTTCGCCCATAAGGACGAAAAGCGGTATGGCGACGAGGCTGAAATTGGTCGTGGTGTTGAAGACGACGTCGCCAAAGCTTGGCCACAACATGGTACCGAAGGCCAAGGTGATCCCGACAATGCCCACAAAGCCCATCGCCGCGCCGATGACGACGCCGAACGCAAGGGTCGCGGCGAGAAGCACCCCGTAGATCGCGAGCGCTTCAGTCCACAGCATGGTTGGGCTCCGCGTTGCGCACCTCACCGCGCCAGAGCCTGCTGGAATGGATGACACCCTGTTCCAGGAACCCCAACGCCAGCAGGGCAAACCCGACGGGCATGATCGACTGAGGAATGAAGAGCGGCGTCTGGAATGCCTGAAGGGATACGCTTCCGTATGCGAAGCTTGTCGCGGCGAGATCGAAGGTGGAAGAAGCCAGGACGACACTCACGCCGGCTCCGAGCCCTGCCGCAACTAGGCGCAGAACCGCCTGAATTCGCCGCGGCAGACGTTGGACAAGGCCCTCCACAATGAGAAAGCGGCCTTCGCGCAGAGCCGGCAGGAAACACAATAGTGTGGCGGCGGTAAAGAAATAGCCGGCGAACTCATCGGCGATTTGCGTCGATATGCCGAACATCGAGCGCGAAGCGACCTCGAAGTTCAGCAACATCCCCATGGCGACGATCATGAGCGCTCCAATGGCAAGAGCGATCCACTGTACGATGTTGAGAAAGGTCGAAACGATCGGGATGTGAGTCATTGCCAGGTCGTCGAAAGCTGGACAGGCGCGACATCGGCGAACGAGGGGCGGCTGGCCGCCGCCCCCCTTGCGGCAAACTTTACTCGCAGGCTTCGATGGCCACGCTCAGCATCTGCTGACCGACGGAACCGGCCCGGGCGGCCCATTCCTCGGCGATGGGCTTGGTCACCTCGCGCAGTTGCTCCACTTCTTCAGGCGTCGCATCGCGCAGGGTCATGCCTTTCTCGGTCAATGCCTCGCGGGCCGACTTGTCGGCGGCAATCAGTTCACTGCGGTATTTGGGCCCCCATTCCTCGGCCTTCTCCAGAAAGATCGTGCGCAGGTCATCCGGAAGTGCCTCCAGGGCGGCATTATTGACGACCACCGCCTGGTGCGCCAGCGTCAGGTTCATCATGTAACCGAATTTGGTGACCTCATTGAACTTCCAGTCGAGCGCGGGCACTGCCGCGGTAAATGCGCCGTCCACCACGCCGCGCTGCAGTGCGGGGATCACCTCGGCCGGGGTAATCGTCACCCCGGATCCGCCTGCAAGACGCATCAATTCGGCTTGTTCACGATTCCACGAGCGGACTTTGAGGTTTCGCAGATCATCAAGCCCCTCAATCGGCTCGACGAGCCAGAGCTGCTGGGGCGGCATCACCCACTGCATGACCGAGGTGGACTGGAATTTCGCCTCCAGGGTGTCATTGACAGTCTGTTCCACGGCAGGGGCGAAGTTGTCGTAGAACTTGTCCATCGATGTACATACGAACGGCATCGAAAGGGCGTTCAACTCGGGCACGTCGCCGGCAACGAAGCCGAAAGCGACGTCTCCGATTTCGACCTGGCTGGAACTGACCACCCGCAGCACGTCAGCCGCCTTGTAGGGCAGTTCGCCGGACGAGAACACGGTGATTTTCAAGCGCCCGTCCGTCGCCTTCTCGACGTCCTCCGCGAAGGCCCGGTGCAGCATCGTCGGCTTATCGTTGGCGGCAAAGTAGGTGTAAAATTTCCAGTCGACGTCCGCGGCCTGGACATCGGCGGAACTCATTGCGGCAAGTGCAGCGACTGTGCACAAGGCGCCGTGATGAATGAATTTGGAATACAGCATGATTTCCTCTTTTGATTGCGGCAGCTTCCGGGGTGGATGACATCTAGCGGCCTGCTTTCCGGTGGCCACCGTCAAGTTTCGAGCCAGCCGACGCTGGTGTCAACCGGTTTTGAACACACTTGAACTATTTTGATCAAATATGACAGCCTTGCCTCGCTTCGCGCCTGCCTCCTCAAAGTCGGCGCCGTGCTGAACCGGTCGAGCAAGATCGATGGCAAAGTCGATGGCTTCAAGCAGGCTGCTCTCGCTCGCGAGCCCCCGACCTGCGATGTCGAAGGCGGTGCCGTGGTCGACGGAGGTGCGCACGATCGGCAGGCCCAGCGTGACGTTGACCCCGCTGAGCGCATCCCATTTGCCGGTCTTCTCATCGATGGAAAAGCCGAGGAGCTTGACCGGAATATGCCCCTGGTCATGGTACATGGCGACGACCGCGTCATACTGCCCAGCCCGCAGCTTGACGAACACCGTGTCCCCTGGAATGGGGCCGACGACATCATAACCTTCTGCCGCCAGGGCCTCGACGGTCGGCTGCGTCACGTCGATGTCCTGGCGCCCGAACAAGCCGCCTTCTCCGGCGTGGGGATTGAGCGCGGCCACGGCAATGCGCCGACGCTCCGTCCCCAATCGAATCAGAGCTTGCGATGTCAGTTCCACAACTCTGCGGATGCGCGCCGGGGTGACCTGCGCCGGCACGTCCCTCAGCGCAATGTGGGTCGTCACGTGGCTGACCCGCATGCGGCCATGGGCAAGCAACATCACCGAGTCCCGCGCCCCCGTCAGTTTGGCGAGCAGTTCGGTATGGCCGGCATAGTTATAGCCGGCGCTGTTGAGCGCCTCCTTGTTCAGCGGCGCCGTGCATATGGCATCGACACATCCCTGTTCGGCCAACCGGACGGCAATCTCAATGGCGTTGTAGGCCAGACGACCCGCCTCCGCTGAGACCCGTCCCGGCTCGATATCGTCAGCCGCCGGACCAGCTTCGATGAAGGCAAGCGGATGGCCACGCTCGGCGGCCTTTGCCTGAGAGATTTCGACCATCGGGTCGCTCAGGCTCTGCTGGCGCGCCGTTGCCCGATGCGTGCGTCCGCAACCGATGACGAGCAGGTTGAGATCGCCAGCAGCGACGCGCGGCTTCAGCCGGGCAATGGCCTTGAGTATGATCTCCGGACCGATCCCTGCGGGATCGCCCATGGTGATCGCAATGCGCGGCGTGGGCATGTGACGACTCCTCAATCGATGGCTCAGATTTAGGGCGAAATGCCACTTCACGTCAAAAGATTTCAGAAGGCGTCGCTTACGTGGAACCTATCTGCCTCGGGGATGCGGCCGACGACATCAGCCAGTCGCTGAGAACTGCCGCGTTGCCGAAAGCGCCGGACTTAGAGATCAACCGGACCCCGTCCCACAAGCCGCCCCGCATTATGGAGCCGGGCACGCCCGCTAACCATTCTCCTTCGACGGTTAGCGAGTGGACGCGAAGCGATCGGCAGATCGACAACAGCGTCTTCCCGCCGCTGGCAATCAGCGTGCCGGGTCGGGCGACGCGTGGCAGGGTCTGTCGGAGGCTTGCGGCGATCATCGCGGCGGCCGCAGTTGCCTCGGTCCCCTGGGGCAGGTCGAACGTCGCCAGGCATCGACCTGGAACCCTCATGCAGTGGTCGATAGCGTTCGCGTCATGCGCGGCGTTTCCCGTCAGCCCAACGCATGAGTCCGGCATCCGGAGTCTTGCATGGGCGACCTGCTCGATGATGACCGGATGATGCGATCCGATGATGGCGAGGATGGGACTCCGGAGATTGCGGATTGCGCCTGGCCGCTGCCGCGCCATCGCTCGCGCCAGGCCGGCTGAGCCACACCAGAGCAGCGGACCCTCGGTCAATCTGCCCGCGGCGACGATGCACCTCAGGTCGTCATCGTTCTGTGCGTCGCACACGACCACATCCACTCCAGATGGAATCGTAGGCTCTTCGCCGGACCGGAGCGCCAAGCTCAGGCCACACCCGGAAAGCTCCTCCTCGATGTCGATCGATAGGCGCTCTTGCTTGCCGGCGCGCTGAACAAGCTGTGCCCCTGCGACTGTCGTTCGTCCCTGTGACGGGAAGGCGGGCGCCAGTATGCAGGTGCGGAACAGTCCGCTGCTCATCAGCACGGCCAGTTCGCCCGCCCAATGGCCTCGCAACAAACTGTCGATCTTCTTGAAAGCGGGGTGTCCGTCCGCGAGAAACCGGCTGGCGCGACGGTTGCGATCCCGTGCCAGGTCCAGGCTTTCGTCTCGGCATGCCAGATCGATTGCGACTGGGCCACGCACCTGCGCGGGTGCAACTTCGAAGTACACTTGAACTGATCCTGTGTCGCCGCAAAACTGCGCTGCGGTGTCGAGTGCTCCCGTCAGATCGTCCGCGATTAGGTGCAGATCAGTCACGCGGCGTCTCGGCCCCGCCCGCCTCGTCTGCGAAGGTGACGGCAACGCCGAGTTCCTCAAGTACCCTCACCTCGTCTGGATCGACACCCCGGGTGGTGATGATCTCGTCGATCGCATCCGCGCCGCAGATGGTGCAGAACGCCGCCGGCTGGAACTTCGTCGGATCGGCGAGCAGCACCACGCGCCGCGCCGCGGCGATGATGACGCGCTTGACCGCTGCGACCTCCAGTGACGTCTCGGTAAGAATTCCCGCCGCAATGGCGTGAGTTCCGACGAATGCGACATCGACGTGAATGCTGGCGAAGAAATTATCCCCGGGCTCGCCCACCAGGGTGAACGACCCCGCCCTGACGCTGCCGCCGGGAACGATGACCCTGATCTTGTCGGCGCTTGCCAGCACCTGCCCGATGCCGAGGTCGTTGGTCACTGCGGTCAGCACGATATCGCGTTCGATCACCGCCTGGGCTGCAGCTAGAACCGTCGAGCCGCTATCGAAAATTACGCTCTCGCCCGCCTTGACCGACCTGGCCGCTGCCTTGCCGATCGCCTTTTTCTCTGGTCGCGCCAGCCGCGCCGAAATGGCGGCCTCCGGCTCGAAGGTGGAATGGGTAGTGCGCTGCAGCAGCGCACCACCATGGGTGCGCTCCAGATAGCCCTTCTCCTCGAGATGCTCGAGGTCGCGCCGAATGGTCGAGATTGATACCCCGATCGCCTTGGCGAGTTCCTTAATCGACGCCGCGCCACGCTCTCGGACATGTTCGAGAACGAGCGCCCTTCGGTGAGCAGGGATGACTTCCAGGCGGCTAGCGTTGGTCACGGCGACGAAACTCCCATTTTTTATCATAAGAGTTCAGATAGCACCACATTGCAAGGCCCGATACGGCTGTCCGGACCTTGCACACGGCGCACCTGCATGGAATGCAATCTAGTTCGCATTTGAGCCCATCTCGAAATTTCACCGGGGCCGTCAGACGGTGCCAGCGCGCTTCAGGGCCGAGAACCCACAGACAACCAGTGTGACCGTGCGAGAGGATAGTGCGAAACCCCTTCATGGAGCTGCTTTCAGCGTGCGCCTGCCCATTCCGAAGGGGCGAGCCCACAACTGGCCACACACGGCCGTGATGCCGTTCCCCGGGAGGCTCACCGTGCCAAGGTCAGCCGTCACGCCAGTCATTGCCAAGCTGCGAATTGACGTATTCAATGGCAACCCATCAACCCATTGCCACCAGGCCGCCCTATGAAACTCCTTGTCTTCCAGCACATCGCCTGCGAGCATCCGGGGATACTGCGCCGCTTTCTGACCGAGGACGGGGTCGACTGGGATGTCGTCGAACTGGACCGTGGCGAGACCGTCCCGCGGCTCGAAGACTACGACATGCTGTGGGTGATGGGCGGCCCGATGGACGTCTGGGACATCGAAGACTGCCCATGGCTGGTGGAGGAGAAGCGGGCGATCCGCCGCTGGGTGCGCGAACTCGGCCGCCCGTATCTCGGACTGTGCCTCGGCCACCAGCTTCTAGCCGACGCGCTGGGTGGCACCTGCGGTCCGCAGCGGCCGCCGGAGATCGGCATCCTCGATGTCGATCTGACCGCCGCCGGCCAGGCCGATGCCGTGTTTGGGAGGCTGCCGGCGCGGTTCAAAGCATTGCAGTGGCATTCGGTCAAAGTGGCCCAGGCTCCCGACGATGCGGTGGTCCTCGCCAGTTCCAGCATCTGCCCCAACCAAGCGATGCGGATCGGCCGCCATGCGTATTCGACGCAATATCACGTTGAGCTTGAGCCCGAGACCATCCCGAACTGGGGCCGCGTTCCGGCCTATGAAGCTGCGCTTGCCCAAGCCCGTGGACCCGGCGCGCTGTCGGCACTGGCGAAGGAAGCCGAACCGCTGATGGATGGCTTCGCTGCCGATGCACGCGCGGTTTACCGCGGCTTCATGGCTGCGGCCCGGCTCGTTACGGTCTAAGTTTCCACCACATTTCTCACAGTCTCCGGCCCTCATGGAACAACCATGAGGACCGGTGTGCGAACATCCGCTTTGCACTTAGACGAATAACAGCCCGATGGGGATGACGATCCCGCTCACCAGCAGGACCATCAGCAGATAGCCCATGATGTCGCGGGCCTTGAGCCCGGCAATGGCCAAGGCCGGCAAGGCCCAGAAGGGCTGGATCATGTTGGTCCAGGCATCGCCCCAGGCCACCGCCATGGCAATTCGCGGCAGATCCACCCCGAGCTCCTGAGCCGCCTGGATCATTACCGGCCCCTGGACCGCCCACTGGCCGCCGCCAGACGGGATAAAGATGTTGACAAACCCGGCGCTCAGGAACGTGAACAGCGGCAGCGTCGTCTCCGAAGAGATCGCGACGAACCATCCCGAGATAATCGCCACCAGTCCCGAACCCGCCATCATGCCCATGATCCCGGCATAGAACGGGAACTGCACCACGATGCCTCCGACCCCCTTCACCGCCACCTGCAGTCCATCGAGAAACCGCCTCGGAGTTCCGCTGAACAGGATGGCGAGCGTAAGAAAGACGAAGTTGACGATGTTGATGTTCAGGTTGAAGCCTTTGGTGGCGAAATAGTAGACGAGGTAGGCCAGACCCAAAGCTCCAATCACCATCGAGATCACCATGCTGTTCTCGATGCGCTCGGCTGGAGTCAGGTCGGTCTTGGCCGGCGGCTCTTCCACCGCGTCGGTTACGCTCGGCGGCAACTCCTCCTGCTCATTGCCGTGTGCCCCCATCATCAGCCGGTTGACGAGCGGGATGATGATCACCAGGGCGATGACAATAACGATGTTGTAGGCCGAGAAGATCGTCTGGCTGGTCGGAATCAGGCCCATGGTGGGCTCGGCGAAGTGGCCCGGAGTGTTGATCAGCAGCGGGATCGAGCCGCCAAGTCCGCCATGCCAGATGAGGAAGCCCGAATAGGCGCTGGCGATCAGCAGGCGAAAGTTCACAGTCGGGACGTGTCGGACCATTTCCTTCGCGTAGAGCGCTCCGATCACCAGCCCGAACGCCCAGTTTATCCAGCTCGCGCCGAGCGCCACCAGCGTCACGTTGATGATGGCGCTGCCGGGCGTCGTCGACAGCCGGGCGAGCGATCCTAGCACCTTCTTGAATACTGGGCTGATCGCCAGAATGAAGCCGGTGCACAGCACCAGCACGAACTGCATCGCAAGTTCCAGCAGCCTCCAGAAGCCGTCGCCCCAGTACGCCACCATCTGGATCGGGGTCGAGTCGGTCAGTGCCAGACCGAGGACGAACATGATGACAGTGAAGGCAATGGCCAACACCAGTGGGTCCGGCAGCCAGCGCCGCATCACATTGTCGAAGGCATAGGTGACGTGGGCGAAGGCCGACAGCCGCGGCAGCGTTCCGGCACCGGCCGGGGGTTGTACTCCGAGATTGTTACTCGACATGATTCCCTCCCTAATTTGCATGTGAAGTGAGCTTTGCCGGCAGAGGTTCAGGGCGGCTCCCGCCAACTGGCGGCCGCTGTCATTTTGGCTCTGGGCAATCCACGGGAAGGCGACGGCAGCCGATCGCTCCGGTACCAATCCTGCGGCGGGGTCAGCCGGGGCCGGCGCCAGAGGAGTGGACCGAGAATCGGGGCGATGCCGGACATGGCTATGTCACAATAAACTCCGCCGGCAGGTCCGCGCCTTCGAGCGCGATCACCCTGGCAGGCGATCCGTCGAGCCCGACCAGCTTGAGAGGCAGTGCGATAATCGTCGTGCGAGGGCGTGAGATCTTCGCAAGATTGTGCACGTACTCGATATTGTAGATATCCTGCCCAAGGATCTTATGGTGGACAATGCAGTCTTCGCCCCTGAAACCCGGGTTGCGCACCACGTACTCTTCCGAGAAGTCGTACACGATCGCCTTGACGCCGCGATCGACCAGCCAGTCGGCACCGGTCGGGCCGAGATAGGGGCCAGCCTTCCAGAAAATGTCCGTTCCCCAGTGCTTGTCGCTCCAGCCGGTCCGCAGGATGGCGATGTCGCCGCGCTGGATGTGTTTGCCGCGCTCTTCGAGCGTGTCCCCGGGGATCTCGCGGTCTTGGCCGTGATCGGATAGCTCGATCACGCCGGCCGGCCCGATGAGCTTGCCAAGCGGCGCCTGGTCGATCGACTTGCCACCCCGGATGAAATGGTTGGGGGCATCGACGTGAGTGCCGTAGTGGCAGAACATGTCGAAGGACGATCCCTGCCAGCCGATATCGTCGAACTCGAATGGAGTCTCAAACTTGACGGTCGACCCGAGTCGTCCGTCGCCGTGCCGTATGGGGACAGAGAGATCTACAATTGTTGGCATACGGGGACTCCTTTCGATTAGGTGCACTCAGACTGCGCGATCGAGGCAAGTCGGCGCTCCTAGCTTCGCCGATAAATGATCAGCATGGGCGCGGACACGGCTTCCCAGGGTACGAGCCTTCGACGCTTCCAGCCGGGACCGTGGCGCGGCGATGCCGACCGCCGCTACCGCCTGCCCCAGGTCGGAGAATACTGGCGCCGACACCGCAATGACCTCATCAAGCCATTCGCCGAGGTTGAGGCCAAAGCCCCGGCTTCGAGTGGCTTCCAGCTCCTTGTGAAGTTCCTCGGGACTGGTGATCGTGGCCTTGCTCAACCGCTTGAGTCCGGCATTGACCACACGATCGATCACATCGGAATCGGAGTACGCGAGTATGGCCTTGCCAGAGGCGACGCAATGGGCCGGCAGACGGTCGCCCCGCTCCACGCAGGCACGAACCCGCTGCGGACTTTCTGCGATCTCGAGGTAGATGATGTCGGTTCCCGACAGGACACCCAAATGGGCCGTCTCGCCCGTTTCAGCCGCCAGCGAGACGAGGACCGGGCGGGCCAGTGCCAGGAGCTCGTTCTGCTCCGTAAACCGACGAGACAGTTCCAGAACTTTGGCGCCAAGCGCAAAGGTGTTCTTCAGGCGGCCACGCTTGAGATAGCCGCTTTGCTCCAAGGCGGCCAGATTGCGAAGTGCTGTGGCCTTCGGAATACCCAGCCGCCGGCTGATCTGGGAGAGCGTCTGCTCGGAATTCTGCTGATCAAAGGACTCGAGAATGGCTACTGCATTGAGAATGGAGCCGGAGGGCCGGCTGGTCCTGGCAGCTGGATGGGTCCGTATTTGAGACGGCCGTTCCATAATCTGACAGTAAATTGTAGCTTTGCCATGCTGTCAAGCTGGCTATCGACTCAGCAAGCGATCGATAGCGGCAGTCATGAGATCGACCGCGCCATCTGCAATAGGAAGTCATTGGAGTCATCGCTCGCTTGCGGTATGGGGTTTGGCGTTGCCTACCGCTGACGTCTCCGCGCGATTCCATCCCTTCTCTCGAGAGTGCCGGCCAGCATGCGCATCGATCATGTCATCTGGTTCACCCAGGACCTGCCCTCGGCAAACGCGTATTTCGAAGCCCGCCTAGACAGCGTTCCCGCCTATGGAGGCGTCCATCCTGGTGATGGCACTTGCAACAGTCTCCTTTCCCTTGGAGAGGCGACCTATCTCGAGATCCTCGCGTTCGATGCTGAGCAGCCGAGGCCGCAGGGCGAGCTCAGCTCGCTCTCGGGCCAGGGCCTTTACCATTGGGCTGTAGGTGGCGTCGACCTGGCCGACATTGAGGCGCGTGCGGCGCAGGCGGGGATCGAGACCAGCGGCATCGTGTCGGGGAGACGACGTGTGCCCGAAGGCAGGTGGATCGCATGGGACACACTCGGCATCGCCGATCACGGGTTCGGCGCACTCGTGCCGTTCTTCATCGACTGGCGTGACTGCGCCCATCCCGCAAGATCGGCCCCGAAGGGCGGACGTCTCGCGAAGCTCGAGCTTGTCACCCCCAGAGCCAACGAACTGAGATCTCTCTGTGCGATTCTGGGCCTCGACATCGACATTGACGTCGGTGAAACTCCAAGCATTTCCGCAACGATCGAGACCCGACGAGGACCGGAAGTGCTACGGTCGTTCGAGCCGCTTCCACAGGGCTTCGTCATCTAACACAACACCGAGGAGGTTCGATGCCGCGCCTGACAGGCAAACGCGTGATCGTCACCGGCGGGTCGACGGGCATTGGCGCAGCGATCGCCCGACGGTTTCTTGCCGAAGGGGCTTCGGTGAGCGTCTGGTGCCGAAACCCGGAGAATGCTGCCGCAGTGTCGGCAGAACTGCCTTCGCTGTCCGGTGTGGAGCAAGTTGATGTCGCGGAGGCCGAAGCGGTCGATGAGGCTTTCAGTCGCTCGCTCGTGAGTCTCGGGGGGCTCGATATCGCCATCTGCAACGCCGGCATCTCCTTCCGGCGAGACTTTGTCGATATTCCGCGCGCGGAGTTCGAACGCGTTCTGCGGGTCAATCTGTTCGGAACGTTCTACGTGAGCCAGCTTGCGGCGCGCCACATGCTTGGAGACCAAGGCGGCGTGATCCTGTTCACGGCCTCAACCAGCGGTGTGATCGGCTATCGCCATTATGCCGACTACAATGCGAGCAAAGGCGCCCTCCTCGCCATGATGCGCACCATGGCGCTCGAGCTTGCACCGAAGGTCCGCGTCAATGCCGTCAACCCCGGCTACACGATGACCCCGATGCAGGAGGCAGAATACAGTCCTGAGATGCTGAGCCGGGTCAATGCGGCCATTCCGATGGGCCGGCACGCCAGGCCTGAGGAGATGGCGTCCCTGTTTGCCTGGCTTGC